>NZ_JBEFDG010000073.1:0-36744 GCF_040137905.1 Corticimicrobacter sp. | reverse complement strand
TGTGCACTTAACTTCACATCATGGCGAGATTTTCATGCCTTCTCTTTCCGAGCAACTGGTCGCGGGCCGCAAGGCGCGGGGGTGGACGCAGGCGCAGCTTGCCGAGCGGGCGGGGGTCAGCCGGCGTACGTTGATTTCCATCGAGGCGGGGCATGACTGTTCAATGATCAGTCTATTGCGACTGTTCCACTCACTCGACATGGAACTCATCGCCCGCCCTCTCGTGCCGGAGCGACCAACCCTGGAAACGGTCTACGCGGAAAATGCGGCCCGATTCCGTACCAGAGGCTCTTGAACCAGGCCCCGATCAGCAATAGGCCGCCGCCAGTTGCGCAACCCTCACGGGCTGCCCCAGCAACTGGGACACACGCAGAGCGATGGCTGCTGTTTCGCCGCTGCTGGACAGTACTGACAGACTGGACTCGGGCACAGTCCCATCCTCGGGAGTCAGCAGCCCCGCTGCCGCCAGCCGTCGCCGAGTCTGACGCGCCACGGCAGCCCCGGTATCAAGCACGGAGATACCCTCGGGCACATGTGGTGCGATCCGGTCGCGCAAAAACGGAAAATGGGTACAGCCCAGCACCAGCACATCGGCCCCCTGCTCCAGCAATTTTCGAACCGGCTCCGCAATCAACATATCGACACGGCCCTGCATGTCCGGATGCGCCTCGCCCTGTTCCACCAGCTCGACCCAGCTGGGGCAGGCCACTGTCACGATGCGACGGCCTTCGGCCAGGCTTTCGCACAGCCGTCGGAACGAAGCACTGCGCAGCGTACCTGCCGTGGCCAGCACGCCGACGCTACCGGCCCGGGTCAGGGCCAGCGCGGGCTTGATGGCCGGCTCGACGCCGATCAGGATCAGGTCTGGAAAATGCTCGCGCATCAACGTAGCCGCCGCCGTGGTGGCCGTATTGCAGGCAATCACCATGGCCTTGACACCACGATCGACAAAGAACCGGGCTATGGTCAGCGCCCGTTCCCGCACATAATCTGAGGAGCGTTCACCGTACGGCAAATGCGCACTGTCGGCGACGTAGAGGAAATGCTCGTGCGGCAGTTCGCGCTGCAGATCCTGGAGGATGCTCAGGCCACCCAGGCCGGAGTCGTATACACCTATGGGCGCGTGAATGGACATGATGCGGCCGGCGATGCAGGAGAAGAATGATGGAAGCCGCTCATGATACTCCTGCCCGCGGGGCACACCAGCGCCTTTACCCTTTGTGAAGGTTGAATGCTATGGTGTGGCCGGAGACACGGAGCCATCGGCGGCTACTGACACCGTGCCGTAATACAGCACATAGTCTTCCGTAAGATCGGCCAGCCGCAGCACCCGGCCGCCATGCGCCAGCGCAAACGCTTCGGCCCGGGATTGATCGCCGAACGGCAACAGATCCTGTGCCAGGTCGCTGCCCGTCAGGCCGGTATCCACCACGAACCAGGCATCGCGTACATCGACCCAGGCGGTATGGTCCGGCCGCTGCCAGTCCGGCGCAGCCGCCAGATCGGAGACGTAGACCGCCGCCGGGTCTGCCGGTGCTTCGGGCAACATGGTGTAGATCACTGTCTGCCGTACGGTGGCGAACCACAGGGGCGCAGCCTGCGCATCAGCCAACACCTGGCCCTTGGGGCCATCGTGTTCGAGTACGCTCATTGCGGAGCAGAAATAGCTTTCTGCCTCCTGGCTGATCGCGGCCGGGGCAGGCCGTGCCATAGGTGCAACCGCGTCACTGCACGCCGTCAGCACCAGCACCACCACGCCCACCAGACGTCGCCCTGTCCGTCGCATATCCATTCCTGCTAATGAACTCAGTGCGGCGATAGTAAAACAGGCATAGCCTAGGCGTTTTGCGCTGGATCAGCGTAACGCCATTCGGCCCGACGTCCATCATGATGCTGGACGTAGACATCCAGTTGCAGCGACTGCGCCAGGGTATCGATCTGTGCCTCGGGCATCAGGGAAAATGCCGTCGACATTGCATCGGCCGTGGTGGCACGTCGTGCCGCCACCGAAACGCTGGCGTAGCGCCGACCGGTCAGGCCGGTACGCGGATCGAACAGATGGTTGAAGCGGCCTGCCATATCGAGCGGCGTCCCGTAGCCGCCGGAGGTCGCGACCGCATGATTGGCGACTTCGAGCGTACGACTCAAGCCCTCGGGCCTGGCAGCATCCTGCAGGCCGACGCGCCAGGGTGCGACAGTCTCAGGTGCCATGCCGTAGATTTCCCCCATATCGACCAGCGCATGTTCGATACCGGCCTGGCGCAGCAAGGCCACGATGCGATCCGTCACATAACCCTGCGCAATGCCGTTCAGGGTCAACGCCATGCCCGGTTGCAGGCGCACGGCATCCGGATCAAGGGCAATCCGGCGGTAATCGACCTTCTCGCGTGCTGCTGCCAGCGCGGCAGCGGTCGGGCCGGCCGGATCGGCCTGCGCTTCGGAAAAGTGATCGGCATAGACGCGCCACAGCGGCTGCACTGAGATGTCGAACGCGCCATCGGTCAGCCTGCCAAAGTGCACGCTTTCCGACAGCAAGGCCAGCATCTCGCCGGCCGGGTCGGCCAATACGCCCTGTCGATTGAGTGCAATCAGCGCGCTGTCGGGCCGATACAGGCTGAACAGCCGCTCCAGCCGCTCCAGTTCGGCCTGCACCTGGGCCAGCACCCGCTGCGCCAGTGCCGCATCGGGGTGACGAATCTCCAGCGACGCATCGGCTCCCAGTGCAATGCCCTCCCAGCGATGTGTCATCTCCGGTGCCGCCGCCTGCCGTGCCCAGGCGGGGACGGATGCCAGCCCGGCGACGGCCGCACAGATCGAGATGAAGCGCCGGCGGCCGCCGGGGCGAGATGCAGCCATCCCGAAGTCGTGCTCTGTCATATCCCGCATTACATCCTCTCCATCACCCCGTCCGTATTCTCAGTCATGCCGCTTCCTGCCGGTTGCAGGCCATCGGCACCACTTGGGTACAGGATGTAGTCTTCCGTCAAATCATTGAATGCCAGCACACGGCCACCGTGCTGCTGCGCAAACTTCTCTGCACTGGCCCGATCACTGAACGGCATCGGGTCTTCTCCCCCCATGCCGCCCGTCGCCGTGCTTTCCACCACGAACCAGGCGCTGCGTGCCTCGACCCAGGCATCGGGATCGACACGTCGCCAATCCTCGACCTGGCTCAGATCAGAGACATAGACCGCCGACAGTACGCGCGGCGACTCCGGCAGCATCGTATAGGCCACCGTCTGGCGTACCGTCGAGAACCAGACCGGGCGATCCTCACCCGGCACCAGCACCTGCCCCTTGGGGCCGGAATGTTCAAGCAGGTTCATGCTGCAGAAATAGCCCACCGCATCCTCGGTCACTGCATGTGGAGGTGGCACATCCTTCGTTGCCTCCTCACCACCGCAGGCCACCAGTCCGACCAGGGCCAGACCAGCAGCCAGCCAACGCCCGGATTCGCGCAGCCGGACGGCATGGCGCTTGCAAAAAGCAATCGTCATATCTGTTTTCTCCTGAACAGCAACAGTGCACCCATGAACGGCACCACCACCCACAGCACCAGCACGCCGAACAGCCCTGCCGGGCCGATCTTGAGATGCTCACCCAGATCGCCCATGCCCGACAGCGCGCCGACCGAGGAAAATCCGCTCAGGTTGAGCAAGCGGTATACATCGGCCGGATTGCTCAGCAGCAGGCCCGTGACGATCTCGGGGGTCAGCCAGCGACCGCCATCGGCCACAAGGCCACCAAGCAGTGCCATGTCGTAAATCAACACGAAAAACAGCCAGACACCAATCGCCAGGCCGGCAGCGGTGGCACGCTCACGGACCACGGTACTGACCAGATAACCCAGGGCCAGGAAGCAGGCACCCAGCAGCACGCTGGAACCGATCAACACCGCAAACGGTCCCCAGCCAGCATCCATGCCATCACCCTGCAATGTCTGCACCAGCAAGCCCGCCACGCCATAGCCACTCAGGGTCGAAATGCCCAGAATCAGGCAATGACCGGCAAACTTGCCGATGATCACATCGCCGCGAGACACCGGGTAAGACAACAGCAGAGCCATCGTGCCCCGCTCGACCTCACCAACGATGGCGTCATAGGACAGCAGCAGGGCGATCAGCGGCACCAGGAAGATACTCAGGCTCGACAGGCTGACCACGGTGATCGCCAGCGCACTGCCCTTGACTGCACCCGCCGGGGCACTGCCCAGGAACGACAGCGTCAGGGCAAAAATGCCCAGCAACAGCGTGATGGCAATGACCCAGCGGTTGCGCAGGCCATCCCGAAATTCCTTGCCTGCAATCAGGACGATATTCCTCATGCTTCCTCCCGCCGCAGAAAATGCGCGTACATCTCATCCAGTCCGGGCTGGGCCACATCGATATCGGCAATCTCGCCACCCAGCGTCCAGACCTGCTGCAGCACGGCCACCTTGTCCTGCGGACGGCAACGGCACTCCAGCATGAACGGCCCCGTCACCTGCCATTGCGCAGGCAGGGCTGTCGCATCGCGCAACGGCTGCGACAGCGCCACGCGAATCACCACCGGCATATCGGCCTGCAGCCGCAACTCACCCAGCGTGCCATCGGCCACCTTGCTGCCATTTTTCATGACCACGATACGGTCAGCCTGACCTTCCAGCTCGGCCAACGCGTGCGAACACAGCAAAATCGTGGCACCACGGTCGCGCAATTCACGCACGATTTCGTAGAACACCTGGCGCGAAGCCGGGTCCAGACCTGTGGTCGGCTCGTCCATGAACAACACCTGCGGCTCACCCAGCAAGGCCTGCGCCAGCGCCAGACGCTGACGCATGCCCTTGGAATAGCCGCCGACCCGGCGACGCGCGGCCTGCGCAATGCCGACACGCTCCAGCAGGGCCTGATTGCCTGCCGGGGACTGCCGCTTGAGCTGCGCATACCAGGCCAGCGTCTCGATACCGGTCATGGACGGGTACAGTGCCACGGTTTCCGGCAAATAGCCGACATTGCGGCGGGCATCCGAGGCACTGTCCATCGGATCGCGCCCCAGCACCTGCACTTCACCCTGCGTAGGCCGCAACAGCCCCAGCATCATCTTGATCATGGTGCTCTTGCCGGCACCATTGTGCCCGGCCAGGGCCACACACTGGCCAGCCTCGAGAACCAGATCCACTTCCTTGACTGCCGCGACGCCATCGAACTCCTTGGTGACGCCGCGCAATACGACATGACTGTCGCTCATTTCTGTTCCTCCAGCGGATTCACCGGCATGACCGGCGGTGCCATCAACGGTGCGCTATCGACCACGCCTCCCGGATACAGCGCAGGGAACTGCGACTGCGCCCAACGCACCACCTGTGTGGCCGGGCTGTTGAGCAGCACCTTGGCCATCGGCGCACGCCACAGCACCTGATCCAGGATGCCGTTCGGGCGATAGGCGGCATCGGCAATGCCATCGCCATCGAGATCGAAGGCGGTGTTGTCGCTCCAGTAGTTGCCGCGCCCTTCCACCGACCATTCCAGATAGCGCGTTCCCACGTACTTGACCTGGGTGCGATTATTGATGAAGGCATTTTCGCTGATGCGGTTGTGCTCCGCACCTGCCGTGAAATGCAGGCCGATATCGCAATTCTCGAAACGGTTGCCGTGCACCACATTCATGTTCGAGTTGTAGAGAAAAGCACACTTCTCACCCGTCTCGACACGATTGCCCTCGATCGTGGAACTGTTGATGGAGTTCAGTGCCAGGCCGTGTTCCTTGCTGCCCAGCGATACGTTGTTGCGGATCACGAGTCGATCCGACATCATCAGTGCATAACCGATCTGGTTATTGACCGAGAGATTGTCGCTCATCTCGCTATCCTGGGTGTACATGTAGTGCACCCCGAAACGCAGGTGTTCAAAGCGATTGCCTCTGAACACATTGCGCTTGCTGGTATTGGTATAGATGCCATCCCGGCCGTACCGGATATCGTTGCCAATGACCTGAGTATCCGGTGAATTCCACAACTGGATGCCATTGCCGCGCTCAGACATGCGCAGCGTACGGTCACCCACGATCCGGTTATTACGAACCATGACCGCTTCAGGCCCCCAGACATAGATGCTGATCAGGTTGTCCAGCACATCGTTTTCCTCGACCTGTGCGCGATGCGCACCCTTGTCGAGAAAAATGCCGGCATCCATTTCGAACAGCCCCATGCCGGAACCGCGCACGGTCAGGTGGCGCACGGTCACGTCAGGTGCCTGCACCGACAGCGTACGTCCCTTGCCCGGTCCCTGCAGCACGGCCGAGCGATCCTCTGGCCCCTGCAGGGTCAGCGGCCGGTCGATCACGAACTGCCCTTCGTATATTCCTGACTGCAATTGCACGACGTCGCCAGGTGCCGCCTCGGCCAGTACCGCCTGGAGATCGGCCTGCGGGCCGACCTCCAGTACGGCAGCCGTCGCACTGGCGTACAGGAACGCGCCGGCCACGAGGGCCAGCCACGTTCCAGACCGTCCTGTCACAACGGAATGCCGCATGGCTTACGCCTTCTTCTTGGGATGCACCAGCATCTGACCGGACATTTCCATGTGCAGTGCGTGGCAGAACCACTGGCAGTAGTACCAGTGCACGCCGGGGCGGTCAGCCTTGAAGGTAACGGAGGCCGTAGCCTGCGGGCCGACTTCCATGGCGATGCCGTGGTTCTCCAGCGTGAAGCCGTGCGTCAGATCCTCGATCACATCCAGGTTGGTGACAAACACCGTCACCTCATCACCCTGGTTGACCTCGAACTGGCGCAGGCCAAACGTCGGTGCCATTGCGGTCATGTAGACACGCACCTTGTTGCCATCGCGGATCACCGTGGAAGCTTCTTCCAGCACCAGGCCATCCTTCTTGGCCCACTCGCGTGCTTCTTCCCACATCGGATCGTTGCGGTCCCAGACGCCGACCGGGTTGACCTTGGAGCTGTGCACCAGGCACATGTCGTGCGGCTCGGCAAAGCTGGGGCCATCATGGACCAGCTTCATCTCATCGCCGGAAATGTCGATCAGTTGATCGTTTTCGGGCTTGAGCGGGCCGACGTTCAGGAAGCGATCCTTCGAGAACTTGTTGAGCGACACCAGCCACTTGCCGTCGGCTTCCTTGGTTTCACCCATGGTGGTGTGGTTGTGGCCCGGCTGGTAATGCACGTCGATCTTCTGCTTGATGTACTCGACATCTTCGCCGGCAAAGGAGCGCTTGGCCTTTTCGATATCCCACTTGACCACCTGGCTGTCGATGAACAGCGTGGTGTAGGCGTTGCCACGACCATCGAATGCCGTGTGCAGCGGGCCCAGACCCAGATGCGGCTCGGCCACGACGCAATCACGCGGCGCAATCTTGTCGGCAAACAGATCATCCAGCTTGTGCACGTCGACCACCGTGACCGTGGGCGACAGCTTGCCGTTGAGCATGATGTAGTTGCCATCAGGCGAGGCATTGCAACCATGGGGCGAATTGGGCACCGGGATATAGCGGGTGTAGCGGGAGCCATGGCGGCCATCCAGCACGGGCACACCATTGATCGTCTCGAAATCGCCCTTCTTGACACCATCTTCAATGGCTTTGAGGTCGAATACCACAACCCAGTCCTGCTCGGCGGCGGTCGACTCTTCGGTGGTCAGACCCTTTTCCGAGTTGTAGCAGGTGGAGAAGGAATACTTGCCCTGATAGTCGGCATCACCGTTGTCCAGGTTGCCATCCACGCGGACCTGCCAGGCGATTTCCATGGTTTCGCCATTGACGGCTGTATAGATCGCCCAGAAGTTTTCCTTGGGGTTGTCCATCACATCGCCGACGTTCGGCACCGGCGAAATGTGCTCGCCGTTGGCAAACACGTAACCGGTCTTGGGATAGCGCTGCGGACGCAGGCCATGCACGCCCGATGCGTTGGGGATTTCGATGATCTTGTCGGTTTTCATCACATCCAGGCGGATGCGGGCGACCCGGTTGTTGGCCTTGTCCTGGATATACAGGTAGCGACCATCATACGTGCCATCGGTAAACGACAGGTGGGGGTGGTGCGCATCGCCGTTGTGATACACGCCGCCCTTGTCGGCCAGATAGGCCTTGGTTTCTTCGGTCAGGCCGTCAGTCAGGATCTTGCGGCTTTCGTTGGTGATCCCCCAGCCGGTCGCGCTGCAACGGTTGAAGACCGGGATACGCAGCAGTTCACGCATCGACGGCAGACCCAGCACGCGCACTTCACCGCTCTGGCCGCTGGAATTGAAGGCATAGTATTCGTCCAGTTCGCCTGGTCCGACGTGGCCACTCAGGCCGCCTGCGGCCGGAGCCTTGGCAAATACCGTGGACATTTGCGCGCCACCCAGCAGTCCCACCCCGCCGGAGGCCATCGCCGTACCGAGAAAACCCCGGCGGCTGATGCCTGTACGTTCATCACTTTTATTTGAAGACATGTTGCTCTCCTAGATTCCGCAGGCCCCTATTGCCTGCTCAATTGCCTGCTGAACCCAGTTGTTCCTTTGGAACGAACTTGAGTTCTACAGCTTCTGGCATCCCCTGTGCTGCTGCCGTGCCCGGCGCCGGCTTCTTGGCGCGCTTGGCATGCTTCTTGATCAGGTGCGGGCACTTCTGCTTGTGGTGATACAGCACCTGGCAATTCAGACATTGGATACATTCATTCGGATTGATATGACCTTCCGGGTGGATGGCATTGACCGGACATTCGATGGCACAGCGTTGACAGGGATCACCGCACTCGCGATAGCGCCGCAGCCAGTCGAACAGGCGCAGCCGGGCCGGAATGGCCAGCGCCGCGCCGAGCGGACAGACGTAGCGACAGTAGAAACGCTCGACAAACAGCCCCAGCCCCAGCAAGATCAGCGCAAACAGCACGAAAGGCCATTCACGGACGAACTTGAGGATGATCGAGGTCTTGAATGGTTCGACTTCGGACATCTTTTCGGCAAAGCCCAGATCGTAGAGGGACAGTCCGAACAGGATCAGGAAGATCACGTACTTCATCGCCGCCATGCGCTCACTGACGAAATACGGAATCTTCAATTGCGGGATTTTCACAAGGCGTGCCAGGCGGTTGAGCAACTCCTGCAACGCACCGAACGGGCACAACCAACCGCAGAACGCTCCCCGGTTCCAGAACAGGCCGGATACCGCCGTGGCGCACCAGAGTACGAACACAATGGGATCCATCAGGAAGTATTCCCACTGGAAGCCGGTACGCAGTGCATGGGTGAAAGTCAGGACATTGACCACCGACAATTGCGCCACGCAGTAGCCACCCAGCCAGAACAGGGTAAAGCTCAGGTAGGCCAGCCGGAAGCGATCGTAGAACACAGGATGGCGGGCAAACCAGTTCTGAGCGAAGAACACCAGCGTCAGCACGAACAGAGCAACGCCCAGCACGGACAACTGCACGATCTTGGCTGCCCACATCTGTTTCCAGAGCGGGCTGTCCTCGCCCTCGTCCCAGCCGCCGGAAGCCTGCGTGGCCGCCGAAGCCTGGGCAGCACCTGCCTGTGCCGGCGCAGCGACCTCAAGCAGATAGCGCTGCGGCACCTCATAGGCCAGATCCATCGTAATGAAGGCTTTTTCGGATACCGACAGCGTGCGCTGGATCAGCAACTGCAATTGCCAGGGTGCTGCGGCATCGAAAACCTGGTCTTCCGGCACGACGAACAGCGCAACCTCGGGAAAGTGCGGTGCACCTTCGGCCATGATGTTGTTCAGCCGCTGGTGGTTGCGGTCACGGAAGCGGAAACTGCGATCGCCCTGCACCATTTCGATGCGATCGAAGATACCACCACGCACGTAGCCCGAACCCTTGAAGGAGTACAGCCCCTGACCTGCCACCAGAATGGCCTGCTGCCCTGGTTTGAGGCGTGATTGCAGTCGCTGATAGACGGCGTCACCCAACAGGCTCTGACCGATTGAGGGAACGCTGACCTGGGCTGCGTACATCTCGATGAACAGTTCCTGCGGATCGTCGGACTCCACATGCGCTGCTGCAGCGGCATTGTCTGCCTTCAGAAAGCCCTGATTGACATCGCCCACGGACAGTTGCAACCGCCGTACAGAACCATCGCCCAGCAATGCATCCCAGCTCAGTTTTTCCTGCAGATCAGGATTGATGCGCCATTGCGGGGCGCTGGTCTGCTGCTGTTCCGCGGGTCGCCCGATGCCATGAACACGAGCCATGGCAATGGCCGAGCGGGTAATACTGTCGCCGATCACCATCAGGGTCACGGTTGCGCCGCTGACGATATCAACGGGAGGCTTCATGCGCCCGGCAGGCGGATTCTTGACGAAATTGAGGCCGATGTAGCCATCGATAAAATGCGTGATCTTGCCAATCGGAATACCGATCAGGACGATGGGCTCATGGTGCTCGACCAGCTTTGCGCCCAGGATTTCACCATCCATGGACAGGCCGATCAGGATATCGATGGGCTTGCTGGAATAACCCGCAGTATTGACTACATCCGAGTTCAGGTAGACATAGCCGACCTGCTTGTCGCCGGCATAGACCGGTACGACAGGTGGCTTGCCCTCGACAGCCCCATAGCGATCGGCACCGGGCACCACCTCGGCAGCAGGCGTACCCGACAGAAAATCCGTCAGGGTGCCGGCACGCGCAGACACGACAAACAGGCAGGACAATAACAACATTACTACCAGCCAACCTGCCTGCTGGAGTCCCTTCATCCTACCTGTCTTCATGACCCGCCTACATATCTTTATTCACCGTTGTTCTGATTAGAAGGCCGGAGCAATTATTTACAATTGACAATGATCAAGTCATATAAATCATTTATTTTATAGATCAACAAAAACTATTGATGCAAAAAAGAAAATTCCACAAAAAATCCCTGCATTCCATATGCAAAAAACAGGCTTCCAAATCAAGCAATCTAAAAAATTAATCCATCCAAGAATGATTCAGATCATTCTTCTTTGCAGTGAATCACGCCCTGTGTAGAATCTGCCCATACCGTGCCCAAGGAGTCTTCCATGCTGCACCTGCCTGCCGAACTGATCCAGAAACTCTGCCCGAACGGCGTGCTGCGCGCCTCCATCAACGTCGGCAATCCGATTCTGGCCCACCGTGACAAAGCGACAGGCACCATCTCGGGCGTCTCCGTCGACCTGGCACACGAGCTGGCCAGGCGACTGGGTGTCGAGGCCGAACTGAGCGTATTCGACACGGCTGCCGAATCAGTCGAGGCCGTCTCCGGCAACCAGGCCGATGTGGGCTTTTTTGCCATCGATCCCAAGCGCGGCGAAGCATTGCTGTTCACCGCCCCCTATGTCCTGATCAAGGGTGCCTACCTGGTGCGGGACAACTCCCCCATACGCCACCTGGAAGAAGTCGACCAGCCCGGCATACGGGTCGTGGTCGGCCAGGGCAGCGCCTACGACCTGCACCTGAGCCGCACACTCGAACATGCACGGATCGTGCGGGCCCCCAGTTCACCTGCCGTGGTTGATTTCTTTCTCAACAAGGGTCTGGACGTGGCTGCCGGCGTGCGCCAGCAGATCGAGGCCGATGCTGCCCGGCTGGGTGGCCTGCGTCTGCTCGACGGTCATTTCATGCAGATTCAGCAGGCCATGGGCACGCCGCGCAACCGGGGAGAAGGCGCTGCAGCATTTGTACGCCGCTTCGTCGAGGATATGAAAAAACAGGGATTCGTCGCCGAGGCCCTGGCCCGCCACGATATCCGCGGTGCAGAAATCGCCCCGCTCGCATGATCGCCCTGATCCAGCGCGTCCTCCGGGCACACGTCGATATCGAGGGGGATACGGTCGGTGCCATCGGTCCCGGCCTGCTGGCCCTGGTCTGCGCAGAGCAGGGCGACACGCATCGCGAGGCCGACCTGCTGCTAGACAAGATCGGCAAGCTGCGAATCTTCAGCGACGAAGCCGGCAAGATGAATCTCGACCTGCACACTGTGCAGGGTGGCTTGCTGCTGGTCAGCCAGTTCACCCTGGCTGCCGACACGCGTCGCGGCAACCGGCCCAGCTTTGCACAGGCAGCCGCGCCCGAGGTCGGCCGCGACCTGTACGAACATCTGCTGAATCGGGCACGGCAGACCCTGCCCGAGGTTGCGGCAGGCCGCTTCGGTGCAGATATGGCCGTATATCTTGTCAACGACGGGCCGGTCACCATCCCGTTGCGCATCCAGCCCCTTGCAAGCTGACATACCAATCAAGACCAAATTGGTCTGACCAAAATATGAAGAACGCGTTTAAAAACTAGTATTTACCCTAGTTTTCATGTAATGCGTTAGACCCGCCTCGCTTTTTCTTCTAGAATTTTCCAACCAAAATTCTTTTTGGTCAGACCAATCCATATCAAAACAGGTCATGACCTCGCACAGGAGACAACCCGTGTTCAGCAATTCTTCACCCTGTAAGGTGTAGACGCCGTTCAGGCATCCACACACGCAATACATTCCACTCCTGCCTTGCACACCGGTCGCGCATCGACGCGCACCAGCGGCGCGCATGCCCGGAGAGGCGATGGTCTTTCATCAAATAAAAACCCAACCGGAGACATTCCGTCATGCAAGCCTGGCAGCAAGTCTATGATCCAGCGGGCAACATCTGGCTATCCAGCCTGGTGGCGCTGATCCCCATCGTCTTTTTCTTCCTTGCCCTTACCGTCCTGCGCCTGAAGGGCTGGGTCGCTGGCACCATCACTGTCGTCCTGGCCCTGGCCGTGGCGGTACTGTTCTACCAGATGCCCGTCGGCCGGGCACTGGCCTCCGGTGTATATGGCTTTTTCTACGGCCTCTGGCCCATCGCCTGGATCATCGTCGGTGCCGTGTTCCTGTACAAGGTTTCGGTCAAGACCGGCCAGTTCGACGTGATCCGTGAGTCCATCCTGTCGATCACCGAGGATCAGCGCCTGCAGATGCTGCTGGTGGGCTTCTCGTTCGGCGCGTTCCTCGAGGGTGCAGCCGGCTTCGGTGCCCCCGTGGCCATCACCGCAGCCTTGCTGATGGGTCTCGGCTTCAAGCCGCTGTACGCCGCCGGCCTGTGCCTGATCGTCAACACGGCACCGGTCGCCTTCGGTGCGCTGGGTATCCCGGTGATCGTGGCAGGCCAGGTCACCGGTCTGGATCCATTCCATATCGGCCAGATGGCCGGTCGCCAGTTGCCGCTGCTGACCATCATTGTGCTGTTCTGGATCATGGCCATCATGGACGGCTGGCGCGGCGTCAAGGAAACCTGGCCTGCCGTGCTGGTGGGTGGCGGCTCGTTTGCCATCGTGCAATACCTGACCTCCAACTTCATCGGCCCCGAACTGCCCGACATCACCTCGTCGATCGCCTCGCTGATCAGCCTGACGCTGTTCCTCAAGGTCTGGAAACCCAAGCGCATCTTCCGCTTCGAGCATGATGCCAACGACACCCCGGCCCACTCGAGCACCACCACGGCCACTGCAGCCGCACACGCCGGCACGGCTTCTGGCCATGCTGCTCCCGCACGCACGGTCGGCCAACTGGTCAAGGCCTGGTCACCGTTCCTGATCCTGACTGCCATGGTCACAATCTGGAGCCTCAAGCCGTTCAAGCAACTGTTCGCACCTGGCGGCGCACTTGCAAGCTGGGTCGTCTCGATCCCGGTCCCCTTCCTCGACAAGCTGGTCGAGAAAATGCCGCCGATCGTGACTGCCGCCAGCCCCTACGCCGCCGTCTACAAGTTCGACTGGTTCTCGGCCACCGGTACCTCGATCCTGATCGCCGCAATCATTTCCATCATTTTGCTGCGCATGCGCCCCAAGGATGCCTTCTGCACCTTCGGCGAGACCATGAAGGAACTCAAGACCCCGATCTACTCCATCGGCATGGTGCTGGCCTTCGCCTTCATCGCCAACTATTCGGGGCTGTCGGCCACGCTGGCGCTGGCACTGGCCCACACCGGCCACGCCTTCACCTTCTTCTCGCCGTTCCTGGGCTGGCTGGGCGTATTCCTGACCGGTTCCGACACATCCTCCAACGCGCTGTTCGGCGCATTGCAGGCGGCCACCGCACAACAGATCGGGGTCTCGGACATTCTGCTGGTGGCAGCCAACACCACCGGCGGCGTGACCGGCAAGATGATCTCGCCGCAATCCATCGCCATCGCCTGCGCCGCAGTGGGCCTGGCCGGACGCGAGTCGGACCTGTTCCGTTTCACCGTGAAACATAGTCTGTGCTTTGCCGCTATGATCGGCGTCATCACGACTCTGCAAGCCTATGTCTTCCCATGGATGATTCCCGGACACCCGTAAAAACCACCCGCCTGGCCGACCGCGTTGCCCATGAACTGACGCTCATGATCCAGACCCGCAATCTCCAGGCAGGCGACCGCCTGCCTGCCGAGCGCCAGCTTGCCAAGGAGCTGGATGTCTCGCGCACCTGTCTGCGCGAAGCCATCCAGAAACTCAGCAGCCAGGGCCTCCTGGTGAGCCGGCCGGGTGGCGGTACCTACGTGCAGGCCACGGCACATGATCAACATGACGGCAGCATCATGCACCCGCTGCTGCCGCTGCTCGAAAGCGATCCGGAATATCGCTACGACGTGCTGGAAATCCGCCATGCACTCGAAAGCACCGCAATCAGCCATGCCGCACTGCGCGCCACCGACGCCGACAAGGCGCGCATCCGCGCCAAGTTCGACGCCATGATGGCGCGCCACGGCACCGATGCACCGATGGAGGAGGCCCGCGCCGATGCATCGTTCCATATCGCCATCGCCGAGGCCTCGCACAACCTGGTGCTGATCCTGGTGATGCGCAGCCTGTTCGACCTGCTGCAAGCCAGCGTGTCGCAGAACCTGGGCAAGCTCTATACCCGGCCCAATGTGTACGAAACGCTGACGCAGCAACACCTGGCGCTGGTGGAAGCCATCGAGGCCGGTGACCCGGACCGGGCCCGCACCGCCATGCGCACCCATATCGATTTTGTTTACTCAACCCTGAAGACCATCGACGAGGACGAGGCCCGCCAGGCCCGCTCGGCGCGCCTGGCGGCCAAGCCGCAGGGCACCACGACCTCGCGATCGGCCAGAAAGCGACAACCATCATGATCATTTCCGCATCGACCGACTACCGCGAAGCCGCCCGGCGCCGCCTGCCGCCGTTCCTGTTCCACTATATCGACGGCGGCTCCTATGCCGAGCACACGCTGCGCCACAACGTGTCTGACCTGTCCGATATCGCCCTGCGCCAGCGCATCCTGCGCGACGTGGCCGCGCTGGACACCAGCACCGAGCTGTTCGGGCGCAAAATGTCGATGCCTGTGATCCTGGCACCGGTCGGTCTGACCGGCATGTATGCCCGCCGTGGTGAAGTGCAGGCAGCCCAGGCCGCCGCTGCGCGCGGCATTCCGTTCACGCTGTCGACCGTCAGCGTGTGCGATATCGACGAGGTGCAGTCGCAGTCGCCCGATCCCATCTGGTTCCAGCTCTACGTGCTGCGTGACCGGGGCTTCATGAAGCATGCGCTGGAGCGCGCCAAGGCGGCCGGCATCACCACGCTGGTATTTACCGTGGACATGCCGGTTCCCGGCGCGCGCTACCGTGACGCCCACTCCGGCATGAGTGGCCCCAACGCCGCCATGCGCCGTTACTGGCAAGCCGTCACGCACCCGACCTGGGCGCTGGACGTCGGTCTGCAGGGCAAACCTCACGACCTGGGCAATATCTCGCACTACCTCGGCAAGCCGACCGGCCTGGAAGACTATATCGGCTGGCTGGGTGCCAACTTCGACCCGTCTATCGCCTGGAAGGACCTGGAATGGATCCGCGAATTCTGGGAAGGTCCGATGATCATCAAGGGCATCCTCGATCCGGATGATGCCCGCGATGCGGTCAAGTTCGGAGCCGACGGCATCGTCGTTTCCAACCACGGTGGCCGCCAGCTCGACGGCGTGCTGTCGTCGGCACGCGCCTTGCCGGCCATTGCCGACGCCGTCAAGGGCGATCTGACCATCCTGGCCGACTCGGGCATCCGCTCCGGTCTGGACGTGGTGCGCATGCTGGCACTCGGTGCCGACGGCGTGATGCTGGGCCGAGCCTATGCCTACGCACTGGCAGCGGCGGGCCGCGAGGGCGTCTCCAACCTGCTGGGCCTGTTCGAGAAAGAGATGCGCGTCGCCATGTCGCTGACCGGCGCTCGCACGCTGGCCGAAATCACGGCGGATTCGCTCGTCTGATCATCCTCTCTCGCGCACGCCCCGCCATGCGCATCGGCGACGGCGTGCATGCACCCTTTTCCATCGATTGCCATGAACACGACTGCCCGTACTCCTGTGTCCGATCACGACCTGCTGCAGACCCTGCGCCAACATGTCGGCTCCCATCATGTCCTGACCGACAGCAAGGCCACGCGCCGCTTCCGCAAGGGCTACCGCACGGGCGAGGGTGCCGCGCTGGCTGTCGTGCAACCCGGCAGTCTGGTCGAAATGTGGCGCGTCCTGCAGGCCGCGACCGCCGCCGGCCGCATCGTGATCATGCAGGCCGCCAATACTGGCCTGACCGGCGGCTCGACACCGGACGGCAACGACTATGACCGGCAGGTCGTCCTCATCAGCACAGTACGCCTGCGCGGCATCCAATTGCTGCACGAGGGCCGCCAGGTCGTCTGCCTTCCCGGCGCGACACTGGACCGGCTGGAGCAGACGCTGCGCCCGCTGGGCCGCGAACCACATTCGGTGATCGGCTCCTCATGCATCGGTGCCTCGGTGCTGGGCGGCGTCTGCAACAATTCGGGCGGCGCGCTGGTACGGCGCGGCCCGGTCTATACCGAGCTGTCCCTGTATGCCCAGGTCGATGCCGAGGGCAGGCTGGCGCTCGTCAACCACCTGGGCATCGCGCTGGGCGACGATCCCGAGACCATCCTGTCACGCCTGGAGAAAGGCGAGTACACCCCCGCCGACGTGCGCGACGACGCCGAGCGGGTCGCGTCGGGCCGCGACTACGCCGAGCGCGTACGCCAGGTGGATGAGCCTTCTCCCGCCCGCTTCAATGCCGACCCTCGCGGCCTGTACGAGGCCTCGGGCTCGGCAGGCAAGCTGGCAGTCTTCGCCGTGCGGCTCGATACCTTCGCCACCGAACCCAGCACGGTGTTCTACATCGGCTCCAACGACACCGCCGACCTGACCGCGGTGCGCCGCCACATGCTGACGGCCTTCGACACGCTGCCGATCGCCGGCGAGTACATCCACCGCGATGCCTTCGACATCGGCAAGGAGTACGGCAAGGACATCTTCCTGCTGATCGACAAGCTCGGCACCGACAAGGTGCCGGCCGCCTTCGCCCTCAAGGGCAAGGTCGATGCCTTCTTCGAAGGGCTGGGCCTGCGCGGCGTCAGCGATCGCGTGCTGCAATTCTTCTCACGCCTGCTGCCCGAGCACCTGCCCCGTCGCGTCCTCGAATTCCGCCAGCGTTTCGACCACCACCTGCTGCTGCGCGTCTCGAAAACCGACGCCGACGCCACCCGCGCGTTCCTGCAGACACACTTCGGCACAAGCGAAGGCGATTTCTTCGAGTGTGATGCAGAAGAAGGCCGCAAGGCTTTCCTGCACCGTTTCGCAGTCGCCAGCGCCGCCGTGCGCTACCGCGAAACGCATCGCCACAGCGTGGAGGACATCCTGGCACTGGACATCGCCCTGCGCCGCGACGACCGCGACTGGCTGGAAACCCTGCCGCCCGACATCGAGGAAAATTTCCTGGCCAAGCTCTACTACGGGCATTTCTTCTGCCACGTTTTCCACCAGGACTACATCGTCAAGAAAGGCCGTGATCCCATCGCCATCGAGCACCGTATGTGGAGCCTGCTCGATGAACGCGGTGCCGAGTATCCCGCCGAGCACAACGTCGGCCACCTCTATCCGGCCAAGCCGGCACTGCGCGAGTTCTACGAGGAACTGGACCCCTGCAACACCTTCAACCCCGGCATCGGCCAAACATCCAAGCTGTTCCGCTGGGGCAAGAAAATGGGGCCGGGCTGTGACTGCGGGCAGGTTCACTGAGTCTGACGACTCACTCAGGGGCATGCAACACGACGCTATTGTCCGCAGCAAAGAATCCAGCCGTACAGCACAGCCACTTTCCCCTGCTGCAAATACGCTTGAACATCCAGCCGTGTGGCGGCCCTTGGCTGGGTGTGCGTTTTGGCGTCGGCCTGCCTCTGGTCGGGCGGCCGGGAACCAGGCGGGCACTGTCTGAGCCCGCAGGGCGAGTTTGCCCGCCGCCCGGTTGCCCGACCAGAGGCAGGGCAGTCCCGAAGCGCAGCGCAGGGACCCGACGACGCACGCTCACCCAGCCAAGGGCCGCCACACGGCGGGTCAGCAAGACACCAGTTCTTTAATACCCCCCCAGAGAAAACACACTGGCAGCCCAACACCAACGATGGTATATTCTTCGACACACAGATAAACACAGACTCGAATGATCCACTCCATTTCCCGTTCCGTTCCGTTCTCTGGTGCCTGGTGGCGCTGGTGGCGTTCGCGTACCGGGCAATGACGATCCCGGTCGATGATGGCAGTTGTCTACACGCCATCTCCCGACCCAGCAGCGACATCGAAATTCCAGCCCGGAACCAAGCATTGGCCGGGCTTTTTCATATCTGTCCGGCCACCCAGACACCCACACAAGGCCGATCATGACAGAACTCGAATTCAACGCGCTAGCCGCCCAGGGCTACAACCGGATTCCCCTGGTGGCGGAAACCTACGCCGACCTCGACACGCCGCTGTCGCTCTATCTCAAGCTGGCCCACAGCGGCCCGCAGGCAGGCCGCATGAGCTGCCTGCTGGAGTCCGTGGTGGGCGGCGAACGCTTTGGTCGCTACTCCTTCATCGGCCTGCCGGCCCGTACCGTGATCCGCGCCAGCGGCACCCGAACCGAACTGCTGCGCGACGGGGTCGTCGTCGAAACCCATGACGGCGATCCGCTGGCCTTCATCGAGTCCTACCAGCAACGCTTTCGCGTCGCCCTGCGCCCCGGCATGCCGCGCTTCGCAGGTGGCCTGGCAGGCTACTTCGGCTATGACACGGTACGCCACATCGAGCCGCGCCTGGGCCCCGCCGTCAAACCCTTCCCCGCCGGCATGGAAGAGGGCACGCCCGACATCATGCTGCTGCATGTGGACGAACTGGCCATCGTCGACAACCTGGCCGGACGCATCTACCTGATCGTCTACGCCGATCCGACCCAGCCCGAAGCCTGGAGCCGCGCCCGCCAGCGCCTTCAGGAACTGCGCGCACAACTGCGCAAGCCGGCCCAGGTGCCCTACAGCCAGCCCAGCCTGCAAACCGAACCGCAGCGCGACTTCAAGAAAGAGGACTACCTCGCTGCCGTGCGCCGCGCCAAGGAATACATCGCCGCCGGCGACCTGATGCAGGTCCAGGTCGGCCAGGTCATCGCCAAGCCGTTCCGCGATGCCCCGCTGTCGCTGTACCGTGCCCTGCGCTCGCTCAACCCGTCGCCCTACATGTACTTCTGGAATTTCGGCGATTTCCAGGTGGTCGGTGCCTCGCCCGAGATTCTGGTACGCCAGGAAAAGATCGAACACGCGGACAACCCTGCTGCCGATGGCACCGCCGAGGGCGAGAGCCGCATCACCATCCGGCCGCTGGCCGGTACCCGCAAGCGCGGCGGCACGCCCGAGGAAGACCTGGCACTGGAAGCCGAACTCAAGGCTGACCCCAAGGAAGTGGCCGAACACGTGATGCTGATCGACCTGGCACGCAACGACGTCGGCCGCGTAGCACAGACCGGCACAGTCGAAGTCACCGACACAATGGTCGTCGAACGCTACTCGCACGTCATGCATCTGGTATCCAACGTCAGCGCCACACTCAACCCTGGCATGAGCGCCATGGACGTATTGCGTGCGGCCTTCCCGGCCGGCACGCTGACGGGTGCCCCCAAGGTGCGCGCCATGGAACTGATCGACGAGCTGGAGCCCGTGCGACGCGGTATCTACGGCGGTGCAGCCGGCTACCTGAGCTACGGCGGCGAGATGGACGTGGCCATCGCCATCCGCACCGGCATTATCAAGAACGGCACGCTGTACGTACAGGCGGCTGCCGGCATCGTGGCCGACTCGGACCCCGAAAAGGAATGGCAGGAAACGGAATCCAAGGCCCGCGCCGTGCTGCGTGCCGCCGAGCAGGTCCAGAACGGCCTGGACGAATCCGTCTGATCTGCCCTGCCACCACCGGGTGCCTGTCTCCTGCTGCTCAGGTACCCGGTGTTTCCAGCAGACGGTAGGCAAGACGCGCCGCCACTCGCGCGCCCCTTCCGCCCTGGTCGAAGCGCGGGTTGAACTCAGCAAAGTCTGCCACACGCAATTTGCCGCTATCACGGACCTGCAGGATGATCGTTTCAATGACGCTCATGGGCACGCCATATGCGGCAGGTGCCGACACGGCAGGCATGACGGCGGCAGGCAGAACATCCAGATCGACTGTCAGATAGACATGATCGGCATCCGCCATCAATCGACGAACCCTGTCGCTGACCTGATCCAGGTGCCGCTCCTGCATCACGGTGTCTTCCAGGTACTGTACGCCCAGCGCCTCGGCATGTTCGAATAGCGAAGCCGTATTGCCCAGTCGGCTGATGCCCAGGCAGGCGTACTGAAATACGCCCCCGGCCGCCCGTGTGGCCGCAGCAATCTGGTCAAATGGCGTTCCCGAGCTGCCCGGCCTGGAGGTACGCAAATCAAAATGCGCATCCAGGTTCAGGATCAGCACCCGACCGGTGTCATGCACTGCATCCAGATGCGCCTGCAAGCCCTGCCACGTACCCCACGCAATTTCATGCCCGCCCCCCATCACAATCGGCAAACCCTGATGCAACAACACTTGCGACACAGCGTATGCCAGGGCATCTTGCGCCACTTCGAGCTGATCCTCCACACAGACCACATCACCCACGTCGTACACCTGCCCAATGGCATGCGCCGGCAGTCCTGCCAGCGCACGCCTGATCGCCATCGGCCCCTGCGCCGCACCCGGGCGGCCCTGATTGCGCTGCACGCCCGCATCACAGGCAAAGCCGACCAGCACCTTGCCGCCCGGCCCCTTATCCTTCATCGCCTGAGGAGGCAATGACTGGACGATATTGAACAGGCGTCGCGTATCACCCTGCTCGCCGGTATCCGACCGGCCTTGCCAGAGCGTCATGTCGGCAGCATGCCATTGATCAGGCGTCATGCTGATGCTCCCATCTCGATAATCCAGAGGTATCCGTATCCGGCGTCAGCAGGCGACCCTGCCAGACCACCCGGTTCGGAATCTGTCCGCCCAGCCAATACGCCAGATCGGCCGGCCGATCGATCTCCCATGCCACGAAATCCGCCACCTTGCCGGGTTCAATCGAGCCATGCGTCTCGGACAGGCCCAGTGCCTTTGCAGCATGGCATGTCACGCCAGCCAGTGCCTCTTCGGGCGTCAGGCCAAACTGGACGCAGGCCAGGTTGAGCATCAGCCGCAGCGACAGGGCAGGTGACGTACCAGGATTGAGATCGGTGGAAATGGCGATATCGACACCATACTTGCGCAGCCATTCCACCGGAGGCTGTCGCGTTTCCCGCAACATGTGAAACGCCCCTGGCAGCAACACGGCAACCGTTCCTGCATGCGCCATTGCCCTGACATCATCTTCGGTCAGGTATTCCACATGATCGGCCGAAAGCGCCCCAAGGGACGCCGCCATACTGGCACCGCCCAAGGAAGACAATTGCTCGGCATGTATCTTGACCGCCACACCCAGATCGCGCGCGCGTCGCAACACACGTTCCGACTGGGGAACAGAAAACGCAATGGACTCACAAAAGACATCAACAGCATCGACCAGCCTTTCCGCTACCAGAGTGGGGAGCACCACATCGCAAACATAGTCGATGTAGTCGTCGGCGCGCCCCGCATATTCAGGCGGCAACGCATGTGCCGCCAGGCAGGTCAGCCGAACATTCAGTGGCAATGTGTCGCCCAGCCTTCTGGCCACGGACAGCATTTTTCGTTCCGATTCGAGATCCAGCCCATAGCCGGACTTGATCTCCACGGTCGTCACCCCATCGCGCATCAGGTGTTCCAGACGCCGCCTGGCAGAGCGGTACAGGGACGCAGCATCGGCCGCCCGGGTATGCCTGACCGTACTGGCGATACCGCCGCCTGCAGCGGCAATCTCCTTGTAGCTGACGCCTTCGAGCCGTTGCTGGAATTCGTCACTGCGATTGCCGCCGAATACAGCATGCGTGTGGCAATCGATCAGGCCAGGCGTCACCCAGGCCCCGCCCAGATCGACACGCTGATGCGTGCCCCCCGGTGCATCCCGGTACTCGCCCACCCATTCGATACGCCCCGCCCCGGTCAGGATGGCAGCATGCTCGATCGTGCTCCAGCGCCCGTCCTGCATGGTGGCGACATGGCAGTTAAACCAAAGGGTATAAGTCATTGCCGTGCTCCGTCCACAGAAGCAGCATCAACCATCCTGGGCCTGACTGTGAACCACCAGAATACCGACATCAGCACAATCCAGGCCAGGCCGACATACAAGGAAACACGCGTTGTTTCACCCAAGCCCAATACGCAAATCACGAACACCATGAAGGCCACGGCCAGGAATGGTCCAATCGGCCAGAACGGTACCTTGAACTTGAGCGCCGCAATCTCCTGCGGCGACAACCGTCGGCGCATGGCAATCTGCGACAACAGGATCATCAGCCATACCCATACCGTGGCGAACGTTGCCAGGGATGCGATCAGCAAGAAAATATCCTTGGGAATAAGATAATTCAAGACCACGCCCACCAGCAATGTCACCGTCATGATCAGCACCGTAACCCAGGGCACGCCGTGTCGTGATACCCGCATCAGTGCCTTGGGTGCCTGACCGCGATAGGCCAGGCCAAACATCATGCGCCCTGCGCCATAGATATCGCTATTGATCGCTGACACCGCAGCCGTGATCACCACGACATTGAGCACGGCGGCAGCGGAGTGAATACCCAATCCATTGAAGATCTGGACAAACGGGCTGCCCTGCATGCCGATCTCCGTCCAGCTGGAAACACTGAGAATAACGGTAATGGTCAATACGTAGAAGAGCAGGATTCGCATCGGCACAATATTGATCGCGCGAGGAATCACTTTCTCGGGGTCCTTTGCCTCGCCACCGGAAATCCCAATAATCTCGATTCCACCATAGGCAAACATCACCACCGCAAAACATGCGATGAAACCGCTCCAGCCATTGGGGAAAAACCCGCCATGCGCCCACAGATTACTGATGCTGGGTGCCGCCTGACCATTGAGCTGGACACCGAGCAACAGAATGGCAATGCCGCCGATGATCATTGCAATGATGGCCCCCACCTTGACGAGTGTGAGCCAGAACTCCATCTCTCCGAAAATCCGCACATGGAGCAGGTTAAGGCCGCAGATCAGGGTCACGATCCCCAGCACCCATATCCACTGCGGCGTGTCCGGAAACCAGAAGCCCATATAGATACCAAACGCGGTAATGTCGGCAAGACAGACGATGATCATTTCAAGGACATATGTCCATCCCGTCAGAAAGCCGGCGAGGTTTCCCAGGTTTTCCGAAGCGTACTCGCCAAATGAACCGGAAACAGGTTTGTGGACAACCATTTCACCCAGTGCACGCATCACCATGTAGATCGCTGCACCACCAATGATATAAGCAAGAATGACAGAAGGTCCAGCCAGCTTGATGGCCGACGCCGAGCCATAAAACAGGCCTGTACCAATGGCCGAGCCCAACGCCAGAAAACGGATATGTCTCGCGCCGAGCTGGCGCTGCAGTGCTTGAGTCAAGATGTCTCCTCGTTATTATCGATAAACCTGCGGGCAACACCTTTTTTCCATGCGCTGCCCACTCATGGCAGGGTCAGCGGCTAGGCAACAAACCTGCCGGCACCAGATTGTTCAACCCCCCTGCCGCCAGCAAGGTACTGGCGGCCTCGATATCCGGCGCAAAAAAGCGGTCTTCCTGGTAATACGGAACTTTGCTGCGCAGCAGATGGCGGGCTTGCTCCAACCTGGCCGAGCTTTTCAAGCCCTTGCGGAAGTCCAGGCCCTGGCATGCACCCAACCATTCGATCGCGAGAATTCCCCGTACATTCTCGGCCATGGCCCAAAGTCGCTTGCCTGCATTCGGTGCCATCGAAACGTGATCCTCCTGGTTGGCCGAAGTAGGCAAGCTCGTCACACTGGCCGGATGCGCCAACGCCAGGTTGTCACTGGCCAGTGCCGCAGCAGTGACCTGGGCAATCATGAATCCGGAATTCACGCCGCCGTTATCCACCAGGAAAGGAGGCAACTGGGACATGTGCTTATCCATCATCAGCGAAATGCGCCGCTCCGACAGCGCACCGATTTCCGCCAGTGCCAGCGCCAGGTTATCGGCTGCCATCGCGACCGGTTCTGCATGGAAGTTGCCACCGGAAATCACATCGCCTTCCTCGGCAAACACCAACGGATTGTCGGATACGGCGTTGGCTTCGACCTCAAGGACCTCGGCCGCCTGACGCAGTTGCGTCAGGCAGGCACCCATGACCTGGGGCTGGCAGCGCAAGGAATAGGGATCCTGCACCTTTTCACAATTCTCATGCGACAACCCGACCTCACTCTCTTGCGTCAGCAACTCGCGATAGGCGGCCGCCACATCAATTTGGCCCTGTTGCCCACGCACAGCATGGATACGCGCATCGAATGGTGCCCGCGACCCCAGAGCAGCCTCCACGCTGAGGCTGCCGCAAACCAGGCCGGCAGCCAGCAGGTCTTCCGCCTCGAAAAGGCCACGCAACGCATATGCAGCAGACACCTGGGTACCATTGAGCAGTGCCAGGCCTTCCTTGGCCGCCAGCGTCAGCGGTTCCAGGCCAGCGATCTTGAGCGCGTCTACAGCGGGCAACCATTGCCCCTGGTAACGCGCCTTGCTTTCACCAATCAGCACCAGCGACATATGCGCCAGGGGTGCCAAATCACCAGAGGCCCCCACCGAGCCCTTGAGCGGAATGTGGGGATAAACACCGGCATTGACCAAAGCGATCAAGCCATCAATGACCTTACGGCGTATGCCGGAGTAGCCTCGCGCCAGGCTATTGATCTTGAGCACCATGATCAGTCGCACCAATGCGTCATCCAGCGCCTCCCCCACACCAGCAGCATGGGACAGGACGAGCGAACGCTGGAGCTTTTCCAGATCGGCCGAGGCAATGCGGGTTGAAGCCAGCAGACCAAAGCCTGTATTGATGCCATAGGCCGTCCGGCCTGCAGCCAGGATACCCTCGACGCAAGCCACACTTGCCTCGATGGCCTGGTCCGCGCTGCGATCCAGTGTCAGCGTCACCGGCTGTTGATAGGCCAGGCGCAAATCAGCAAGCGTCAAATGCCCCGGCTTGATGTGAAGATTCATTACAGTCACTCCTTGTCTTACAAGAAACAGCCCGCTGTCCTTTAAGAGACAGCGGGCTTGGTACATGATTATTTTTTGGCATTGATCATGGGCAGGTTCAGCCCTTGCTCATGCGCGCAATCGATCGCAATCTGATAGCCCGCATCGGCATGACGCATCACACCCGTGGCAGGATCGTTATGCAGCACACGGGCAATCCGTGCAGCCGCCTCGTCTGTACCGTCGCATACGATCACGACGCCTGAGTGCTGGGAAAACCCCATGCCGACCCCGCCGCCATGGTGCAAGGAAACCCAGGTCGCCCCCCCTGCCGTATTGAGCAGGGCATTCAGCAAAGGCCAATCGGACACGGCATCGGAGCCATCCTGCATGGATTCGGTTTCACGGTTGGGGCTGGCTACCGAACCGGAATCCAGGTGATCTCGGCCAATCACGATAGGCGCAGACACTTCGCCCGTACGTACCATTTCATTGAAGGCCAGTCCCAACTTGGCACGCTGGCCCAGCCCCACCCAGCAAATACGCGCTGGCAGGCCCTGAAAGCTGATGCGTTCGCGTGCCATATCCAGCCAACGATGCAGATGCGCATCGTCAGGAATCAATTCCTTGACCTTGGCATCCGTCTTGTAGATATCTTCCGGATTGCCTGACAGTGCCACCCAGCGAAATGGCCCGATCCCCCGGCAGAACAAGGGACGGATATAGGCCGGTACGAAACCAGGAAAATCAAAGGCGTTTTCCACCCCTTCTTCCTTGGCCATCTGGCGAATGTTGTTGCCATAGTCGAACGTCGGAATACCCTGCTGCTGAAAGGCCAGCATTGCCCTGACGTGCGCAGCCATTGATTGCTTGGCAGCATGGACGACCGCCGCAGGCTCGGCTTGCGCCCGCTCACGATACGCTTCCCAGGTCCAGCCCGCCGGCAAATAGCCATTGAGTGGATCGTGGGCGCTGGTCTGATCTGTCACCATGTCCGGCCGCACACCCCGACGAACAAGCTCAGGCAGGATTTCTGCCGCATTGCCATGCAAGGCAACTGAAATCGCCTTGCCTTCTGCCGTATATTTCTCGATGCGGGCCAAGGCATCATCCAGATCCATGGCCTGTTCATCGACATAGCGGGTCTTCAGGCGAAAATCGATGCGGCTTTGCTGGCATTCGATATTCAGAGAACATGCCCCTGCCAAAGTGGCAGCCAGGGGTTGTGCCCCCCCCATGCCACCCAGCCCTGCAGTCAACACCCAACGTCCTGTCAGATCGCCGCCATAGTGCTGGCGACCTGCCTCTACAAAGGTTTCATAAGTCCCCTGCACAATCCCCTGGCTGCCGATATAGATCCACGAACCGGCCGTCATCTGGCCATACATTGCCAGCCCTTTGGCATCCAGCTCGTTGAAATGCGCCCAGGTGGCCCAGTGTGGAACGAGGTTCGAATTGGCGATCAGCACGCGCGGGGCATCAGCATGCGTCTTGAAGACCCCGACAGGCTTTCCCGACTGCACCAGCAAGGTTTCATCGCTGTTCAACGCCTTGAGCGCCTCAATGATCTGGTCATAGCATTCCCAATTGCGGGCAGCCCGTCCGATTCCACCGTAGACAACCAGCTCTTTCGGGTTTTCCGCGACCTCTGGATCCAGGTTGTTCATCAGCATGCGCAGTGGAGCCTCCGTCAGCCAGCTCTTGGCTGTCAGTTGCGTGCCTCGTGGAGCACGGATTTCGACATTGCGGTATCGATTCGACATTTCGAGCGGTATCCTTATCCGGTTATTTCAAACTTCAGACTTAACGTTGTCAGGCTGAAATCATAGATGCATAGTGTTGTATATACAACCCAATACAAGTTGATTTCGGACTAGTGATTACCCTAATAAAATGACCGATTCAGGCACTGAATCCTGCCTGCCTGGTTACCTGTCTTCCGTACCCTTGGAGGCACCGGGTCCTTGCCTTGGCCAGGATATTGCGTTTGAATGCAGAGCTGCATGTCACAAAACAAACACTTGGCGCGGTGATGGCCCGCCACAGGAAAACAACCATGACTCACTCCAGGCCCACACCGGAACGAGGATTTGCCGCGCGGTCGAAGGATCAGATGATGTTGCCGCTGTATCAGCAAATCAAACAGATGATCCTGCGCCAGATCGAAACGGGTACCTGGCCAGAGCATTACCGCATCCCGTCAGAAAACGAGCTGGTCAATGAGTTCGGCGCGAGTCGGATGACCATTCATCGTGCACTGCGCGAGCTGACCGCCGAGAACTATCTGGTCAGGGTGCAGGGTGTCGGCACATTCGTGGCAGAGCGCAAGGGCCGTTCCGCACTCTTTTCCGTCAACAGCATTGCCGATGAAATCAAGGCCCGGCATCATCGCCACAGCAGCACCATCGTGCACCTGGAGCAGGAAACGGCCAATAGCGAACAAGCACTGGCACTGGAAATCCGTGAAGGCCAGAGCGTGTTCCATTCGATCATCGTGCATTACGAAAACGACATTCCCATCCAGCTCGAAGACCGTTACGTCAATGTCCAGATGGCTCCTGACTACCTGCAGCAGGATTTCATCGCAACCACCCCTTATGCCTACCTCTCCGATGTCGCCCCGCTGACTGCCGGCGAGCATCGGGTCGAGGCCGTGCTGGCAAAGTCGCATGAATGCGCCCTGCTGCACATTGAGCCTGACGAACCATGCCTGCTGATCCGCCGTCGCACATGGTCCGGGGATCAGGCGGTGTCATACGCACGCCTGATCCACCCAGGATCACGACATCATCTGGAAGGAAAATTCACAACATGAGCAATGTGCAGGTCAGGCATTATCGGGCTGCAGACTACCCGTCCATGCCCTGGCGCAACGGTGGCGGCATCACCCATGAGGTCGCCTGCGAGACGTGTGATGGCGATGCCGGATTCGACTGGCGAATATCGATTGCCGAAGTTGCGCAGGACGGTGCCTTTTCCCATTTCGGCGGCTTGCAACGGATCATTGCAGTCCTTGAAGGCACCGGCATGGCATTGACGTTCAATGGCCGGTCACCCGACGTAGTGCTGCATCCACACCAGCCTTTCGCCTTTTCCGGTAACGATCAGGTGCACTGCAGACTGCTGGACGGCCCCATCCGGGACCTCAACCTGATGTATGCACCCACCCGGTATCGGGCACGCCTGAGATGGATGACCAGCCCAGCGGATCTACGCTTTCACAGCGATGCATCAAAGGTCCTGATTCTCAATACCGGCACCGCCCCAATGTCGTGCCGGATCGACGGGCAGGATCATCCACTTCCCATCCGCTACGACTGCCTGCGCATCGACACAGCAGGCACGCAAATCGAGTGTGCCTGCTCGCCCGATACAGCAAGCGCCTGCATCATTGAGTTGTATCTCCTGTGCACCACTGAACTGGCACCGCAAGGATACCGATAGAGAAAGCCTTGACCCAAGTCATGGGCCAATCCTGACTGCCCGCATATAGTTAATAGTGATGAATATCATTATTGATTCTATATTTGCCAAGGTTCCCCATGCTAAACAGACTGCGCCAGCAATCATCACAATGCATTGCCGCAACCCTTGTTGCCACACTGGCACTGGGCATGACCGGTTCCGTATTTGGGGCCTCACCACCAGAATCTGACAAGGACCGCCTTTGGATGCGCACCAACTATCTCGAACAGCCGGAAGAAGGGTTGTACGAGTTGCAATACAACGCGCCTACGGGTGCGGTATTCGCGTCTGTTATCGATCGTGAGCGCCGGGCTGACAATATTGGCTACCTGTATGCCTTTGATGGGCAATCCCTTGAAATCAAAGGGCGCTACCGCATGCCGTACCGCGCATTCTCGCTGACACAGGATGCGCAGGGGTCATGGCTGTATATTGGTCATACGCAGGCAGCATCGCTGCGCATCAGCAAAGTCGATCCTGAAACCGGCCACATCGTGGCAAGCAGCGAACGCTTGCATGTCGAACCCAGCGCGCCCCAGGATGAACACCTGCGCCATGTCATCCACAACGAAAAAACCGGTGAACTGTTCGTAGCCTACATCGGAAAAGTCGAGGAAAACGACAGCAAGCATTCGGTCTACCGCTTGCTTGTACTGGACGATGACACGCTGCAAATCAAAGGCGAAGTTGCCAATGCCTTCCCGTCAGTGGGTTATGCCTTGCACCAGGATCGCCATACGCAGCATATCTATACCGCCGGCTCCGACTATATCAATGAAATCGATCCGGCAACACACCAGGTCATCCGCACAATTGTCCTGGATGATCAGGTTCGACCGCGTGTGAACAACTTGGTAGGACTCGCTGTAGATTCCAGGGGCGGACGCATCTTTGCCTCACAATTCATACACCAGCCACGGGCCGATGCCACTGACGAACGCGATGGCCTATACGTATTCGATCATGACAGCGGCAGGCAATTGGCATTCGTCCCGACAGGAACCGGGGCCGTCACACTGGCCTACAGCGCCAAGCATGATGAGGTGTATGTCAGCAACTTCCGTAGCGGCACCATCAGCGTCGTCGATGGGAAGACCTACCAGATCAAGCAGCAGATCCCTGCTCATGTATTCCCCAACATGATGGCGTTGGCCGCTGATGAAAGCGCTCTGTATGTGGGATTGAAGCAGGGTTTCAGCAAGCAGTGGAACCCCGAAGAATTCGTCGCGGGTGCCAAAGAGCAGATACTGCGCATTTCACTGGATCGGGATAGTCCAACCCCATAAACCCGGTGCACGCCACAAGAGGCAGGACCAAATGAGTATCAATATTTTGATGGTTGTATTGACCTTGCTCGAGAGTGGTCAAATGTCAGCCGCTTTCGTCAACACAGCATCGATGGAAGAATGTGAACGCCGTTCACTCATGGTACGCACCGTACTGGAAACCACTGGAGCCCGAATCCAGCAAATCGCATGTCGGCAATCAACGGCCAGATTCACCTCTTTCAGCCATGATGATGGTTCTCCGGAGACACAGCACATGCACTATGTCATCCAAATCGATCCGCAACAGGCCAGCATCATGGTGCTACCGCCAGGGCACACATGCAAGAACAGCAATGATGAGGACGACAATACCATCAGCTACTGCGCCACCTCGACACAATCCTTACTACTGCAGGATGCTCCTGGCACTCGGCCATGAGGACATCACACGGCAAGTTGCACCTGTTCGGCCTGACATCCTGGCCAGTCTGTCCGTAGCGCCGCTTCAGTGATACGGGGCGGCGCTGCGGGAGCAAGACTTTCAGGAGCCCCATATGATGTGTCATTCCTCGTCTCGCCGTAGTTCGAGACCCTGCCCCAATCTGTTCCGCCCGCGCGCTATGGCGCTGTCATTGCTGGCTGCCCTGCCGTGGAACACCAACGCCCAGTCGACTCACGACACCACCTGGCTGGACACCATTACTGTCGTGGGAACCCGCACAGAAACCTCTATTCAAAACAACCCGGCATCGGTCTCTGTCATCGATCAAGAGGAAATCGCACGGCGCGCGCCGGAAAGCATTGCTGAAATGCTGCGTGATGTGCCTGGTGTCGAAGTCGTCGACTCATCTGCTGCCGGCATGAAGCGTATTCGTATCCGCGGAGAGTCTTCACGGCGCGTCACTATTTTGGTTGACGGTCAGGAAATCACGGATCACAGCACCTACGGCACACCACTTCTGGTGGATCCGTCCGGCGTCGAACGCATTGAAGTTGTTCGTGGCCCGGCATCCGTATTGTACGGAGCCAAGGCGATCGGTGGCGTTGTCAATATCATTACCAAACGCGGTGCGGCACAGCCAATTCAGTTGGAGCTGGGCGGCAGCTATTACTCCGGCACCCGGGGCACGCAGGGGTGGGCGGCAGTCTCCGGAACACTTGATGATTTCGATTACCGGATTTCGGGCGAAACCGATCACCACGAAGACCGCAAGGTGCCTGTAGGGCGCTACACATCGACCGGCAGGCTGGATGGTTCGTCCTATCACAACGACAACCTGGCACTGCACCTGGGCTATGCGTTTGGCGAAAATCGCAACCACTACCTGAGCCTGAAGGCTGATCGCCATGAACTCAGCACTGACAGTTGGACCGATCCGGACACACTGACCTATCCCATTACCGATTTCCGTATCGAACTGCCCAAGCGCGAGCGTCGCAAGGTTGGCCTGTTCTACGACGGCAGCGATCTGGGTTCAGTGGTACGCAAGGTACATGCCGATATGTACTACCAGGTCATTGACCGCCTGTTCAGCAATCACGTGACCATGCAGCCCATGCCGGTAGTGAAAGTCGGGGTGACATCAACATCCGATGACCAGAACACAAACTATGGCGGTACGGCCCAGGTGGATTTGCAATTTCATCCTGACCACTACACGATTGCCGGCATTCATTACCTGATGGATGACCTGGATACCCATAAAACATCCACGACGGTCAGTCAGGTGTTCGGCCGTCCAACCACGACCATCACACACAACCAGGATCGGGCATCCATCCGCACCACATCGGCCTTTTTGCAAGACGAGTGGACACTGACACCGGATGTCAAACTCACGGCAGGTTTACGCTACTACAACGTGCAAACCAAGCTGAAGTCCACCAGCAGTCCCGAACGCGCGGGCTATGGCGCAGAAACCACCAGCCGTACCGTGAAGTCTCTTGGGCTGACATATACGGGGTTGCCCTCAACTACGCTGCGCGCCCTGTACTCCGAGGGCTACATCATGCCCACGTTATTGCAATTGTTCACTGACACCACTGCCGGACGGGGAGCCGTGACGCTGGGCAACCCCGGTCTGAAACCCGAAACCTCGCGCAATATCGAAATTGGCACACGCTACAACGCGGACGGGCTCATGCTCGACGGTGCCGTATTCTTTGCCAGGGCCAAGAACTACATCACCAGCAACGTATCGTGCAGCGCTGCCGGTGCAGGCTGCCCCGATCGCGCCACGGTCAGCGACTATATCTACAAAAACATGGACAAGGCAGATACTCGCGGTCTGGAATTGGCGGCCGAATACCAGTTGCCAGGCACATCATTCACGCCCTACCTGTCCGGCACATGGATCAAGCGCGAGCTGCACGAACCATCCTTGAACACATATAACAGTGGCACGCCCACGCTGTCCGGAAGACTGGGCGTTCGTTACGAAGGCAGGTTAGTCGGCAAAGATGTCTGGGGCGATGTGTTCGTGCGCGCAGCGACGGATCAGAAGCTGACAACCGGCACCGATGCAGCCCCTGACACGACCCGACTGCCGGGCTGGGGAACATTGAATGTCGCGTTTGGCGGTTCCCTAGGACAAAATGACAGTCTGCGCTACGGCGTACATTTCAACAATGTACTGGACAAGGAATATCGCGCATCACTTGACGAACTGCCGGGAACCGGGCGCAGTGTCGAACTGACCATGCGGTTGACGTTCTAGAACAGTTCGGATATCGGCCTGCATATGATCTTTTGCTCTCGCAGAAAATCGACAGGCCGAAATGTCATGTTTATAATATCCGGATGAACTCGTACACGACGTCCCGACTCCGCTGGTGGTGGCGCTTCTTCTAGAAGCGGCACGTCGTTGCGGCCCCACGCCGCACCTTGCCGCCGAACCGGCAAAGCAAGGCTCAATCAGATCGCTCTCCCGGCACGGCGGCTCCCAAACACAGGAGACTGCTTTGATGCCATCACACCGCCTCACCATTGCACACGATACATCCGGCCAGACGACCAACGTGCCGTCTCGGCACCTGCGCGCATGGCGTTAGCCTGCACGAAGTGTCCAATACGCCTGCCCCGCCAGGATCACGCCCGCCCCGATCTCAAAATCAATAAGTCAATGCCATGAAACTGCTGATGCTCGACAATTACGACTCGTTCACCTACAACCTGGTGCAATATTTCGGCGAACTGGGCGAAGACGTCCATGTGGCGCGCAACGACCAGATCACCCTTGAGGAAATCGAACGCCTGGCCCCGGCGCGCATCTGCGTCTCGCCCGGCCCCTGCTCGCCTGCCGAGGCCGGCATTTCCGTACCGCTGATCCAGCACTTTGCCGGCAAGGTGCCCATCCTGGGCGTTTGCCTGGGCCATCAGTCGATCGGCGCGGCCTACGGCGGCGACATCGTGCGCGCCAAGGAAATCATGCATGGCAAGACGTCGCCGATCACCCATGCCGGCACCGACATCTTCCGCAATCTGCCATCTCCCTTTACCATTACCCGCTACCACTCCCTGGCGATCGAGCGCAGCACCCTGCCCGATTGCCTGCGCGTCACTGCCGAAACAGCAGATGGCGAAATCATGGGCATCTGTCACAAAGAGCTGCCTGTCTATGGCGTACAGTTCCATCCCGAGTCGATCCTGAGCGAACACGGCCATGACCTGCTGCGCAATTTCCTGACCCTCTGAACGCAAAGATACCGGACAGTCCCATGAGCATCACCGTTACCGAAGCCCTGACCCGCTGCATCGAGCACCGCGAGATTTTTCACGATGAAATGCTGCACCTGATGCGCATGCTGATGCGCGGCGAGATGTCGCCGCAGACCGCCAGCGCGCTGCTGATCGGCCTGCGCGTCAAGAAGGAAACCATCGGCGAGATCACTGCCGCCGCCCAGGTCATGCGCGAGTTCGCAACGCCGGTACGCGTGGCCGATCCCGACAGTCTGCTCGACATGTGCGGCACCGGCGGCGACGGCAGCAACACCTTCAATATTTCCACCACCGCCATGTTCGTGGCCGCCGCCGCAGGCGTGCGCATCGCCAAGCATGGCGGCCGCAGCGCCTCATCCTCGTCGGGCAGCGCCGACGTGCTGGAAGCACTGGGGGCCAACCTGGCCCTCAACCCCGAGCAGGTGGCACAGTGCATCGAGGAAATCGGCATCGGCTTCATGTTCGCCCCCGCGCATCACGGAGCCATGAAGAATGTCGCGCCCATCCGCAAGGAACTGGGCGTACGCACGATTTTCAACATCCTCGGCCCGCTCACCAACCCGGCAGGTGCGGCCAACCAGTTGATGGGCGTCTTCCACCCCGATCTGGTCGGCATCCAGGTACGCGCCCTGCAGCGCCTGGGCTCGAAACATGTCCTGATCGTGCATGGCATGGACGGCATGGACGAAGCCTCCCTGGGGGCCAGCACCCTGGTCGGCGAACTCAAGGACGGCCAGGTACGCGAATACCAGATCCATCCCGAGGACTTCGGCATGTCGATGGTATCGAACCGTTCGATCCGGGTCGGCAACCGCGAAGAATCCCGTGACCTGGTCCTTCAGGCACTTAACAACCAGCCCGGACCGGCGCGTGATATCGTGCTGTTCAATGCCGGACTGGCGATCTACGCTGGCAATGGAGCCCCCTCCATTGATGCCGGCCTGCAAAAGGCTGCCGAACTGCTGGAAAGCGGTGCGGCACGCGCCAAACTCGACGAATTCTGCAGTTTCACCAAAAAGTTCTGACCCCCCATGAGCGACATCCTGCAAAAGATCCTGGCCGTCAAGGCCGAAGAAGTCACCCAGGCGCGGCTGCTGCGCAGCGAGGCCGACCTGTTGCGCGAGGCACAGGCGCGCCAGGACGTGCGCGGCTTCATCCAGGCCATCGAGAACAAGGTCGCCGCCGGCAAGCCGGCCGTGATCGCCGAGATCAAGCGAGCCTCACCCTCCAAGGGCATTCTGCGCGAGAATTTCGCGCCGTCCGAGATCGCGGCCACCTATGCAGCACACGGCGCAGCCTGCCTGTCCGTGTTGACCGACGTACAGTTTTTCCAGGGCTCGCACGACTACCTGCGCCAGGCTCGCGCGGTCTGCCCGCTGCCGGTGCTGCGCAAGGACTTCATGATCGATCCCTATCAGATCATCATGGCGCGGGCGATGGGTGCCGACTGCGTGCTGCTGATCGCCGCCGCACTCGGCCTGTCGCAACTCCAGGAGCTGGAAGCCTGCGCCCTGTCTCTGGGCATGGATGTACTGATCGAGGTACACGATGCCGACGAACTCGACATCGCGCTGCAATTGCAGACCCCCCTTCTGGGCATCAACAACCGCAACCTGCGCACCTTCGAGACATCGCTGCAGACCACGCTGGAGCTGCTGCCCCGCATCCCGACCGGCAAGCGCGTGGTCACGGAAAGCGGCATCCTCGCACCCGAAGATGTGCAATTGATGCGCAGCCATGAAGTGCATGCCTTCCTGATCGGTGAGGCCTTCATGCGGGCAGCCGATCCGGGTGTTGCGCTGGCCGAACTGATGGGACAGGCCTGACGGACTGCCGCAGCATCTTTCACACCCGTGTCACAGACAGTTGCCTTGCTGCATTTCCGAGAAATGGGCAAGGCAACAATACATCCATCAATCTCGACTACCTTGAACGACAAAGACCGGTGCGGGTGATTTCTTTGTCGCCATCGTCATAATTGATACCCACCCTCTCTCCCGACAGGGATGCGATTTTTCCGGGGTACCAGGTGCCCTGATTCTGGTAATTGCATTCGACTCGCGTCCCCACCATCCAGTTGTAATGCCGCACTCTGCTCGCAGGCAGGATTTCGGTATCTCCATCATCGTACAGAACAATCACCTGCCCTCCGGAGGTGCTTTGAACAATACCCGGATACCATCGTCCGGCCCCCTGGAAATTACCCAGCACCCAGTCACCCGCTGTTTGCGCACAGGCAGCACCAGAACCGAACGCCGCGGCAAAAGCCACCAAAAATATGAATATGGGATTTCGCATCATTCGGCAACCTCCATTACAAAAGCACAAGGTTGCCATTCTAAGGACGCCAGAATTTCAAGAAAATCCCTGAAACTGGGTATTCAGAACACTCGATCAAAAAAACCAGCAGAGCAGGCACAGAATAAAAATCCCTCCGGCACTGCCCTGTCTGATCCAACGTTTACACGTTCTCAGATTGCCGCGCTGACGATGATTTCCACCAGCAGCTCCGGACGGGCCAGCCGGGCCTCGCAGGTCGCACGCGTCGGCAAGGCACTGCGGTCGGCCCACTCGCCCCAGGCGGCATTCATGCCGGCGAAATCGCGCTCGATGTCCTTGAGCCAGATCTGCACGGTCAGCAGGCGCGACTTGTCGGTACCGGCCTGGGCCAGATAGCCGTCGATCTTGGCCAGCACGTCACGCGTCTGGCCCTGGATATCGGCCTTGCTGTCCGAGGCGGTCACGCCGGCGATATGTGCCACGCCGCCATGAATCACGATGCGGCTGAGGCGCTCGTTGCTGTCGATGCGCTGGATGGCTTGTTGTGTCATGTTGTAGTACTCCCCTTGAGAATGCCGTGCCGGCACAGGATCGTCCGGCACGGGT
>NZ_JBEFDG010000072.1:0-13339 GCF_040137905.1 Corticimicrobacter sp. | reverse complement strand
CGGGCCGCCAGTACGGCTCCCGTCGCATTGCGCAGATCACCCGTCGTGATGCCGACCTGATCGCCATACATCCGCCCCGCGTTGCTCACGTCGGCGGCCTGGATGTGGGTCTGACCGCCATCGATCAGCCCCTGGTTGATCAGCGCCCCGGCGATCTCCAGACGGTTCTCGCCTGCCGTGACGATTTCTCCCCCGGCACGGTTGGTCAAGGAGCGGGCGTCCAGCTTCAGGTCACCCGCCGAATGCAGCAAGCCGGCGTTGTCCAGCGCGTCGGTGGTCAGCGCCAGCGTCGTGCCGACCGAGATCTGCCCGGCATCATTGCGCAGGCTATCGGCATCAATCCGTGCGCTGTCCCTGGCTGACAGGTTGCCCCGTGCATTGTCCAGTCGCGTCGTGGCGACTTCGAGTGTCTGGCCTGCTCCGATTCGTCCTGCTGTGTTGTCGATGCTGGCAGAACGGATGCGCAGGCCATTGTCGGCCAGGATCAGCCCGCCACGGCTATCTATTGCACCTTCGACCTCCAGGGCTGCCGTCTCCGCTTCGATATGGCCACCGGCATTGCCCAGCGCACCGGTTTGCAGGTCAAGGCGACCACCCGCTGCCAGGGTGCCATCCGTGTTGTTCAACGCCTGGCTGCGCACCTCAAGACCGCTGCCCGCAGATACCGTACCGCCGAGATTGGCGAGATTGCCTGCCACCTCAAGGTTCAGGGACTGCCCCGTCGCCAGCTTGCCACCCGAAAGATCCATCGTATCGGCCACGGCAGTCGCATCACCGCCGGCCAGCAGGATGCCGCTGCTCGACAATACAGCGGTACGGATCTGCAGATCGCCCTCTGCGCCCAGCGCGCCATCGGACTGCAAGCCGGCTACCAGCGTGCCACGATTATCCAACGCGGCAGCCTCGGCATTGATCCGCCCCGCTGCCGACAGTTGCCCGGCATTGGCCAGCTTGCCTGCGACATCGAGAGCCAGATCCTGTCCGGCCCTGACCGTACCGTCGTTGTCCAGCGCAGCCACACCAAGATCCATGCCTTTGCGCGAGGCCAGCACGGCCCCACCGGCATTGTGCAACGTCCCAGTTCGGAGGTCGACCCGGTCTCCCTGGAGACGCCCGGCATTGTCTACGCTGCCGGCCTGGATACGCGTCTGCGCACCGTCGATCAAGCCCCGGCTCGCCAGCGTGCCCGAAATGTCGAGCTGGTTATTGCCTGCCGCGAGAATCTCACCGCCAGCGCGATTGTTCAGCGACTGGCCGTCCAGCGCCAGGGTACCTGCCGAATACAGCAAACCACCATTGTCGATTTCGCCCACTGCCAGCGCCAGCGTCTGGCCTGCCAACACCTGGCCGGCATCGTTGCCAAGGTGATCGGCTTCGATCCGGATATGTTCCCTGGCGGCCATCCGGCCAGCCGCGTTGTCCAGCGTACCGGTCTCAACAGCAAGGCTGCGGCCATACAACTCGCCCTGCCGGTTATCCAGCATGTCGGCACTGTCGATCTGCAAGGCGTCGTCCGCCTGCACGACACCACGCACGTTACCAACAGCTTCGTTCGCCCGGATCGACACGCGCTCGCCAGCCACCACGCCATCGGTATTGGTCAGCGCCTGTCCACGCATATCCAGGCGGCTGCCGGCTGCCAGCGTGCCGCCGGTATTGGCGATCCGGCCATCTGCAGCCAGCGTCAGGTTCTGCCCGGCAACCATCCGGCCGCCTGACTGGTCGATCGTCTCGGCAGTGGCAACCACATCACCACCGGCGACCAGCAGGCCACGGTTGGAAAGACCCGCAGTCTGTACCTGCAACCGGCCCTCAGGGCCAACAGAGCCATCCGCACGCAAGCCTGCCGCCAACGTGCCGCGATTGTCCAGTGCCGACGCCTCGATGGCGACCTGTCTGGCCGCCGACATCCCACCCGTGTTGGAGAGCGTGCCACCGACATCCAGCGTCAGTTCGCGCCCGGCTGCCACGGCACCGGCGTTGTCCAGCCCGCCACCTGCCTGTACAGCGATATTGCCCGTCGCCTGCAGCCGGCCCGAAGGACGGATGCGCACATCGCCATTGGCACTCAATTGCAGGTCGCCGGTCATGGCCACCAGATCGCCTCCGACGTTCACACCGAGACCGGCTTCCGTACCGATCAGGCGGATACTGTTGGCATACATCCCGCCCAGCGCGGCCACATCCAGCGCAACGGCCGGTGCAGTCCCCTCGCCAGTGCCGCTCTGTACTGCCAGGTTGTCGTAGTCCACCTGCGCGGCACCTGCCACCACGTTCAGCCGGTCTGCCCAGACCTTGGCATTGACCTCCAGTGTGCGAGCCAGCAGATCGACACGGCTGAGGTTGTCTCCATACAGCCCTTGCCCCTCGATCCCGATACGGCCACCTGCGATATCGAAGCCCTGTACGCCATCCGCGCCGATCCGGGGCCGGCCCGTCGTCAGGGTGGCCTGTCCGGCATTCAGGAAGCCGCAGCCGTCGCAGGTAATGCCGGCCGGATTGGCGACGATGACATTGGCACGCTGGCCGGCCACTTCGACCATGCCCATGAGGCGCGACGGGTTGGCGGCCGTGACCTGGTTCAGGATGACGGCCGCACGCTGGTTGCCCAGCATGGGATTGCCGGCGATCTGTCCGGCCAGTTGCGTCTGGCTGGCCCCGCCGCTGTTATTCAGCACAACGCCGGAAGGGCCGGCATTGAATTGGGTAAAACGGTTGTTGGACACACCGGCAGCAGAAGGCGGCGCGATGTTGACCACCGGCACGCCGTTGCTCACCCCGACGATGGGCTTGGGCCCGGACACGCTCCGATCAACGGTGATAGGCAGGGTCTGCGCCAGGACCGGCGACCATACCTGCGTGAAAATGACGAGCCAGGCGGCGGCGGAACGGAGCTTGGTCATGATCAATAATCCGGATCAGAATTCGAACATCAGGGTGGCGGCAAATACGGTGTGGTCGGTTTTCAGGCCGGCAGGCTTCTTAAGAGGCCAGCCAGCCGACAGGTCATAGCTGGCATTGACCCAGGGCATGGCGACGCGGCCCCGCAATCCCGCCACGGCTCCGACCAGCGAGCGACCAGACAGGTCACGGGCAGAAGGACCACCGACATGCCCGGCATCGACGCCGGCATAGAGCTGCTGGCCGGACTCCCCCAGCGACAGCGACAGATCATTGCGCAGCGTCCAGCCATCCTCGGCAGCCAGCGTCATCTGGCCATCGAAACCCCGGACGGCGTAGCGGCTGCCGATGGTGAAATAATCGGATGGCACGAGCGGTGTGCGAGCATGCTGGATCTGCCAGTTCCCCTGATAGGCCCACTGCCGGCCTGCCATTTGCCAGGGCAGGTACAGGCCGGCGCTGGCTGTCAGGATCGTGCTGCGGCCGTTCCAGTCCGGATCGCCATAGACAAAGCCGGGCTGGTCGGACATGCCGCGCAGATTGCCCCTGACGCCAAAGCCGGCATCGAGTACGGCCGGGCCGACATAATGCCGATGCGTATAGCCGATCTCATACCCGGTCACATCCCGGCGCTGGACATCAATCTCCTCGTCGTTGAGCGTGCTGGAGACGCGCTTGCGCGATATCGATGCGGTCAGCGTGCCCTTGTAGGCACTGCCTCGGTACGCGACCCAGGACAGCCCGCCCTGCACCTGGCGTGTCGTACCGCCATAAATGATCGGCGCATCGAAGCCCGCCACCGTCTGGCGATACGTGGAACGGCTGGCACTGAAAAAGGCAGTCCAGTAACCAAACGGCACACTGTAGTTAATCGATGCCGCCCGCGTATTGGCCTTGTCGCTGCGCCAGCGGGCATTACTGTTCCAGGCCACGGACAGTTGGTCATACAGGAACAGCGGCGAATCCAGTGTCAGGCCCGCATTGACCTGGTAGGTACCGACATTATCGAGACCGCTATTGTCCCCACCCACATAGCCATGCCAGCGCTTGCCCGTACCGGGGCGCAGGAGGATGTCCGAATCGCCGGCCTCGGGGCCAGGCGTGATATCAATGGCGGCATCGGCCTGCCCGGCCAGCCTGCGGATGTTTTCGAGTGCCTGATCCAGATCACGCTGGTCAAGCGGGCCGCCCGGCCAGGTCGGCAGGACAGTGCGCCACCATCCGGGCATGTCCGGGTCACGCACCCCGGATATCCGTCCGGGCATATAGCGCAGCGTCAGCGTACCTGAGGCCAGGGACTGCTCTGGCACCAGTACGCGGGAGGTAATCAGGCCGGTATCGATCAGCCGGTCCATCATCCTTTCCTGCAATCCTCGCAGCCCTTCGATACCGACACACCGGCCCTGCACAGTGTCGCCCATACGCCGCAGGACGGCAGGCGGTCTGGCCCCGTCCCAATCTATGGTGTCAATCAGAAAGCAGGGGGTTTCTTCCGGAAACTCGACAGCATCCGCCTGGCCGGACACCGCCGGCCGGGACGACAGGATATCCGGCCGCGCAGCCGCGCGGGCCCGCTGTGCCTCGATTTCCTGCTCCTGGCGACGCTGTATTTCTGCCGCATCATTGCCGGGTATTGAAACGGGTTGTGCAAAGACTGTCGGCACAACGACAAATGCCAGCGCAGCAAGCCATGCGCCGGATATATTTTTATTCTGATCCATGCCTGATTGCGGTCGATGCGACCGCCCTATTGCCAATTACAGCCAGGCTTATTTATTCAAGATGCGGCAATATAAATCAAACATTTGAAACAAAGAGAAATTAATTCCAATTAATACGGGCACACCGATAGATTTAATCCATCATATAACCATATCAATTAAATGGATATTAATAACCGAATATGGTTGAACCACGCCAGAAATGGAATGGATATATTGTGGCCTGCCGCCTGTGCCATCCATGTATCCACAAAGAGATGACAGGATGTCAGGTTCCAACCGCCGACAGGATCTCGGTCGCCCAGACCCGGCTGCTCATCCAGGTCCGGTTCAGGCGCGCCACCATTTCGGGCTCCAGACCGGCAGTCTGGGCCTGCTCGAATGCTTCGACCATATCCAGCACCTGCCCCAGGCACTGACTGCGATGCAGCAGTGCATCATTGACATCCTGCCCCAGCGGCAACGCTTCGAGAATGTCGGCCAGCGACAGACCAAGTATCACGTCCATCATGGAAATCATGCCGGCCATGAACGCCACCTCGGGGGGGACACCGCCCATTTTCTCGGCCAGACGCTCGCACATGGCGGCTCGCGTCAGTACCTGGGGCAGCAACAACCGGCTGGCGGGTCCATTGTTGGCGAGCATCAGGGTCAGCACCACCGTACGCACTCGATGCAGGCCCAGCATACTGATAGCCTGCAGGATCGTGACCGCCTTGCTGACACGATAGAACATGGCTGAATTGGTATAACGCAGCAGCATGAATGCCAGTTGCGGATCCTGGATAATCAGGGATTCCAGCTTGTGATAATCAGCGGCCTCGCGCTGCAATTCAGCCAGAATGCGCAGTTGTGCCTGACGATTGCCGGTCCGATCACGCGCCGTACTGGTCTGCACTTCCGGGCGGGCGTAGAAATAGCCCTGGAACAGTTCAAAACCCAGCGCCCGGCAACGCTCGAAGGTTTCCATGTCTTCGACCTTTTCGGCCAGCAACCGGATACCCCGATTGCGGTATAACAGAATATCGTCGAGCCGGAGCGGCTGCAGCATATCCACCTTGACAACGCTGGCCACCTCCAGCAGAGGGCGCGTCGCCGGTGTCAGCACGAAATCATCGAGCGCCACCTCGTAGCCCAGTCTGCGTATGCGCCGCAGCGCCTCGATCACGGCAGGTTCGCCGGTCACGCTCTCCAGCACTTCGACCACGACCTGTGAGGAATCGGGAGGCAACAGTTCAGGGCGCAGCAGCCATTCGCGCGGGGCATTGAAGAACAGTTTGCGCCGTCCCACCAGTTTTTCGATGCCGGTTTCGTAGAAGGCCGCATTGCAGACGCGCGCCGTCACCATCATGTCGTCATCGACCTGGGCAAAATTCGCATTGACACCGGCACGGTACAACAGCTCGTCAGCTACATGACGCAGCGCGCCGTCGCAAATAGGCTGCAATGCAACGCAATAATTTTCAGGCGCGCTTTCTTTCATTATGGTCCTCCTCCTGCGCCTGCTGCCAACCCGATATTCCGCAACAGGAAGCAATATTCTGGATCAAGCATAGCCGTCTCGCATGACAATTGAGAATGGCACTTTGCACTGCTTTGCCTTTGAAGACGGTATTGCAACAGGCAGGCATCATCGGCTGCATATATATGGTGAATATGTTGCCAAGCGAAATATTCTGCACTGGAAAAATGCACACCGGAGCAGGTATCATGAGCGCCTTTTGCCCTCATGCCACCTGTTTTTTCAGTACTGACAGCCCTGCTGTTGGCCATATCCGCCGGCCCGACCGCCTACGCTGCCTGCCCTGCAGAGATCCCCACCCATTTCGTACCGGACGATACCGGGCTGGTCCACGACACCCGTACCCAGCTTACCTGGCAGCGCTGCAGTGTCGGCGTCACCTGGTCTGCCGAACAAGGCTGCGCCGGCGGCGAGCCGGCCATGCTGAATCTTGATGATGCCCATGCCGCGGCCCATGAGGCCGGGACGGGCTGGCGCCTGCCTACCCTGGATGAGCTGGGCAGTCTGGTCGTCCCTGATTGCACGCCAGCCGCGCTCGATGATCGGATATTTCCGGACGTGGCAGATCTGGGCGATGGCATTCCATACTGGAGCGACACGGCCACGCCTATCGCAGAACCGCTGAAAATGCATTATTACCTCGATTTCAGCGACGGCAGCGTCGATATCCATACAACCGGATTTCCACTGGCCGTACGACTGGTCCGCGACGGAGTATCACCATGAAAACAGCCGTACTTGTGCTGGTTACCACGCTGCTCCATGGTGGAGTCCAGGCCCAGGATATTTTGGAGAACTGCGAGGATGCGCCAGGCGCTGACCGACTGACGGTCGAAACCTGTACGCGGCAGGCACTGGATACCCAGCGCCAGACCATGGCGTCGACCTACCGCCAGCTCCATGCGGCACTTCCCCAGAGCGAAGCAGCGGCGCTCGAAGCCGGCCAGCGTGACTGGCAAACCTATCAGCAGGGCTATTGCAGGCTGTTTGTCCAGATTTCCGGCGCAGAAAACCCGGCCTGGGCCATGACCTGGGGCGAGATCGCCCAGTCCGGCTGCGAAGCCGACCAGGCCGAGGGGCGCACGGCGCAACTGGAAGCCTTGCACAACATCATCGAGCTGCGCGCCCGCCAGGGCGAAGCGATCATGGAAGACACATCGCGCTAACGTGCCGCAGCCGTCGCCATACAACAAACAGGCTGACCCGCCCTGCCACGGATAACCGGCAGGGCGCGCTCATGGCGAGTTGGGCAACCGGACTCAGAACGTGCTCCAGTCCTCATCGGACTGAGCTGCCGGCTTCGTGGCCGGGCGATCTGTCGTCGTAGGCGAGGCCAGCCTGGGCGCAGGTTGCGCCGACCTGGGGGTCGATGCCGTGGCAGGCTTGCGCACGGGTGCCGACACCGTGCGCATGGCGGGCGCGCTCCGTACCGACAGTTGCGGCACCAGGTCTGCAGTGCGCTCCGATGCAATCCGGAACACGCTGACGGCCTCAGCCAGTTGCGCGGCCTGATCCTTGAGCGCACCGGTTGCCGCAGCAGACTCTTCTACCAATGCTGCATTCTGCTGCGTCACCTGATCCATCTGTTCAACCGCCTGGCTGACCTGGTCGATCCCGGTACGCTGCTCATCGCTGGCCGCCGTGATTTCTCCCATGATATCCGTCACGCGCCGGATGCTGTCGACAATGGCCTCCATGGTGCGACCGGCCACCTCGACCTGCTGCGACCCTTCGCCCACCTTGGCCACCGAGTTGCTGATCAATTCCTTGATATCCTTGGCAGCTCCTGCACTGCGTTGCGCCAGTGCCCGCACCTCGGCAGCCACGACCGCAAAACCACGCCCCTGCTCGCCGGCGCGGGCTGCTTCCACGGCAGCGTTGAGCGCCAGGATATTGGTCTGGAAAGCGATCGAATCGATCACGCCGATAATGTCGGAAATCTTGCGACTGCTTTCGTCGATATCCTTCATGGTCTGCTCGACATCGCCCATGGCCTGCCCACCCTGGGTGGCCACGGAACTGGCTTCGACGGCAAGCTGGTTGGCCTGGCGCGCGTGGTCGGCATTCTGACGCACGGCACTGGCCAGCTCCTGAATGGATGCAGAGGTTTCCTCCAGCGCACTGGCCTGTTCTTCGGTACGCGATGACAGGTCCTGATTGCCGGCATCGATCTGGCCCGACGCCGTCGCGATGCTATCGGCATTGATACGCACATGACCCACTACGCGGGCGAGATTGTCATTCATCCCGCGCAGCGCCTGCAGCAACTGGCCTACTTCGTCACGGGAATCGGCCTGGATCACACTGGTCAGGTCATTGGCGGCCACCGTGCGCGCCACCCGTACCGCATCGGCCAGGGGCCGCGTAATACCACGCGTCAGCCACCAGGCGACACCCAACCCCAGCACCACGGCGGCAACACCCAGCAGGATGATCCAGAGCCGGACTGACGTATATTCGGCATGAATGGCCTGCGCCTCGGCATCGATGCCGGCTCGTTGCAGGTTGGACAGGCTCAGGACCAGATCCAGATAGCGCTGCGTGACCGGCCGATAGTTCTGTGAGAACAGACGTTCCGCGTCGGCCGAGCGGCCTTCGCGCCGGGCCTTCGACACATCGTCACGGGCGCTGAGATAGCCGGCCCGTGCCTCCTTGATACCTTCCCAGAGTCGCAATTCTTCAGGAGTCTGGATCAGCGGCTCGATCTGCTTTTGCAGTGCGCTGGACTGACGGGAGGATTCGGCTGCCTCTTCTGCAAAGAAGTCTGCCAAACCCGAATCAGTGCTCTTGGCAATGGCAGTGGTACGCAGTGATCCCGTGTTGATGTTGCGATACCAGTCGCCGATCAGCCGTTCCTTGGCCAACGACTGCTGCGTCATTTCCACCACTGAACGATCAATGGTGCTCAAACTGAGCAGCCCCACGACCGACATCAATATCACCAATGCGACCAGCAGTCCAAACCCGCCTGCCAGGCGCACACCTATCTTCAGATGCTTCATTATTACGTACTCCCCCAAACCAATACAGATCGTTTCTACTTGAAATTACCTGACACATGCAGGCTGTTCCATTTCAGCCGGTAGCCGTAAAGACGTCAACTGCATTTACACCCTCGTAGATTGTGCGCAACCATACGCACTGCGGTCTTGTCCGGACGAAAAAAGAGGCCCGCAGGCCTCTTGTACATATACCGCCACATACAATCAGGACGTCAGGATGGACTGCCCTGATCTGAAGCCACTTTCCATGACGGTTTCTTGCACGCATGAATCACCAGCGGCAGTCCGCAGAAAATAATGAAACCGCCCGCCACCAAGGCCACATACAAAGTAGGGTTGCCAATCGGCAACTGGTTCGGCGGCACAAACGACACCACAAACGCAAAGATCACGCCCAGCAAGCCGATACCTGCAATCAGCCACATGCCCAGGTTACCCCCCGGCACCTTGTACGCACGCTTGAGGTCCGGCTGCGTATAGCGCAACTTGATGCCGGCGGCATACATCAGCATGTACATCACCAGGTAAAGTGTAATGGTCATGGCCGACAGCAGGAAGAAAGCCACGCTGACGTTATCCAGCACGAAATACAGCAGTGCCAGCACTGTCACGATTGCGCCCTGTACCATCAGGATGTGGATCTGCACGCCATTCTTGTTGGTCTTGGCCAGGAACGGCGGGATTTCACCTTCCTGCGCCGTCTGCAGCAGGCCACGGCTCGGCCCCGTGATCCATGACATGACCCCGGCAAAGGCACCAAAGGCGATGAACAGCCCCAGCGGTGCCAGCAACCAGTGCATGTCGAAATGGGTCAGGGCCACGTTGTAGGCCTGCATCAACCCCTGGTTCAGATCGATTTCCGCATTGGGCACCATGGCCGCCAGCGCCATCGAGCCGGCACCGAACAGAACCAGGATGACCGCGATTGCAATGAAAATGGCCTGCGGAAACTGGGTGCTCGGTTTGTCCAGCTCATTGGCATGCACGGCATGCACTTCCACCCCGGCAAACAGCAGGATGATGCCGCCCAGGAATGCCAGCGAAGACAGGTCCGTCAGGTGTGGCATGAATCGGGCGTGGGCATGACTGCCGGCCTGCGCAACATCGTTCATGTGATTGGGATTGCCGCCCAGCCACCAGGCCACGCCCAGGCCGATGATCAACACTCCGGGCAGGATGGTACCCAGCAGCGTACCCAGTGAGGTCACCTTGCTGGCCAGCCCGGCACCGGACAGGGCAATGAAGGTCGCCGCCCAATAGGCCACGATGATGACAATGCCGGTGTAGGCACCGCTGGAGGCCAGTTCCGGCCGGCCGATCAGGTAGGCCAGTGCTGCAGCGGCAAAGGCCAGCACCGAGGGATACCAGACCACATTCTGTATCCATTGCAGCCAGATTGCCGTGAATCCCCAGCGCGAACCGAAGGCGGCCGACACCCAGGTGTAGACGCCACCCTTCTGGTCACTGAAGGCACCTCCCAACTCCGCCGCCACCAGTGCAGCCGGCAATAGAAAGAGAATGGCGGAAAAACCAATGAAGAAGAACATCTCGGAGCCTTCCTTGGCCATCATCGGCAATCCCCGCAGACTGCACACTGCGGCGATGGTCATAATGGCCAGGGTCATCACGGACATCCTGGTAGCTTTGCTTGCGCTCATGGCAATATCCTCGAAGAATTGCAGCACAACTGCCTGCCGGGGCCATGCCTGCAGGCACGGCCCCGACCCCCTCTTTCAGCCCATCAATGCTTGAAGCCGCCAGCCTCCTCCTCGCTCATGGGCTTGGCCACCGGATGCTTCTCGAAATAGTCGAGACTGCGCCGGATATCGTCCATCAGCAGGCTGGCCAGATCCCGGCTCACGCCATGGCGCACCAGGATGCGCTGCACGACCAGATCCCCGCGGTTGTCCGGCATCGAGTAGGCAGGCACCTGCCAGCCCCGGCTGCGCAAACGGTCAGCCAGGTCGTACAGCGTGAAGTTGACCTTGCCCTTGTACTCTTCCTTGAGCGTCCACGACAGCGCCGGGATGCCCTTTTTCATGTCGCCATCGAACAGGATCTTGAAGGGGCCGAGCTTGCCGATCTCGGTAGCCAGATAGCGGGCCGTGTCATAGCATGCCGTCTGGATGCGGCGATAGCCGTCCTTGCCCAGGCGCAGGAAGTTGTAATACTGGGCCACCACCTGCCCGCCCGGACGCGAGAAGTTGAGCGCGAAGGTCGGCATGTTGCCACCCAGATAGTTGACATTGAAGATCAGTTCTTCGGGCAGGCTCTTGGCATCGCGCCAGATGACCCAGCCCACGCCCAGCGGTGCCAGGCCGAACTTGTGTCCGGATGCATTGATGGAGTGCACGCGCGGCAGGCGGAAATCCCATTCGATCTCGGGTGCGCAGAACGGTGCCAGGAAGCCGCCGCTGGCTCCATCGACGTGGATCGGGATATCCAGCCCGGTATCCTTCTGCAGCTTGTCGAGCGCATCGCTCACGGCCTTGACCGGCTCGTAGTCGCAGGTAAAGGTCACACCCATGGTCGGCACCACGCCGATGGTGTTCTCGTCTACGCGCTTGAGCACTTCTTCCGGGTTCATGATCAGGCGATCGCCTTCGAGCGGAATCTCGCGCAGCTCGACATCGAAATAGCGGGCGAACTTGTGCCAGCAAATCTGTACCGGGCCGCAGATCAGGTTCGGCCGGTCGGTCGGCTTGCCTGCGGCCTGCATCTTCTTGCGCCACTTCCACTTGAGTGCCAGGCCACCGAGCATGGCGGCCTCGGACGATCCCGTGGTCGAGCAGCCCAGCGTATTGGCTGCTTCGGGCGAGTTCCACAGATCGGCAATGATATGCACGCAGCGCGATTCGATTTCGGCTGTCTGCGGATACTCATCCTTGTCGATCATGTTCTTGTCGACGCACTCATCCATCAGACGGCGTGACTCGTCCTCGACCCAGGTCTGGCAGAAAGTGGCAAGATTCTGGCGGGAATTGCCATCGAGCATCAGTTCGTCGTGCACGACCTGATATGCATGCCGGGGATCATGCTCGCCCTCGGGCATCTTGTATTTGGGCATGGAAACGGACAGATCCGTCGATGCATAGACATCATCGAACTCACGGTCTCGGATCGAGTCTTTCGTATGTATTGCCATGAATCACCTCTTTTCAGGGTCGGATAAAAGCGGCAGGCCACCCGGACGCTCGCCACCATGCATTCCATGCATGACAGGATCAGGCGGACAGGGAAAATCGGGAAGATGCAGTACGGCCGTGGACAAGCCGCACTGCTAGAAACAAGACTGGGAAATCCGGGAGACGCGCCTGGCGAGGGAAACACTCAAAGCCACGGGCGGAAGAGAATGCTGCAAAAGGGAAACCCGCAATACCGCTGATGACGCTGACGATTCACATATACATGGAGATACAGTCATGGCTCATCCTTTTTGAATGCGTTGGGTGCAACAATCAATCAGAATCGAGGCGCGTGCCAGGATCGGACAACAGGGATTTTTATTACAAGAAATTCTTTTGTTTACCGAGTTTATCAAACAAATTGGTTATTTATGGTGAGCCTGCAAAATAAAAATGCACCCTTCTGCCGAGCCCTGGCCTGTCATCTGCGCCGCCCGATTTCAAATGCCGTATCCACCCAACAGGATGTCGCTAGCGAGGCCACGCACGCTACAATCTGCGGCCCATCGCCCCCCTTGTGGACCTCTACCGGCAGACTTCATGAAAAACGACCATTCCATCACCCTGCGCTTCCTGGCAGAACCCAGCACCGTCAATTTCGGCGGCAAGGTGCACGGCGGCACCGTCATGAAATGGATCGACGAGGCCGGCTATGCCTGTGCCACCAAATGGTCACAGCGTTATTGCGTGACGGTCTACGTCAGCGGCATCCGTTTTCATCATCCCATCATGATCGGCGACCTGGTCGAGGTCGAGGCGCGACTGGCCTATACCGGCGAGACCAGCATGAATATCGTGGTCGATGTGCGCAGCGGCGACATGAAAAGCGGCAAGATGCAGACCACGACGGAATGCGTGATCGTCTTCGTATCGATAGATTCCCACGGTCGGCCGATCCCGATCCGTCCCTACGAACCGGCCACGCCGACAGCCGCCGAACTGGCCAGCAGCGTGCGGGCGCATCTGGATACCTCGCGCCAGATCCCGACGCTGGACAATACCGACAGC
>NZ_JBEFDG010000071.1:0-142390 GCF_040137905.1 Corticimicrobacter sp. | reverse complement strand
CAGGGTCCAGGGCGGATTGATGAGGAACATGCCACTGCCATAGAGTCCACGGCCATCTGGTGAGGGGGCATGTACGCTCAGCGTGGCGTTGAGCCAGCTCTTGACCGGCAAACGCATCAGTTTGCGGGGCAGGTCATGTGCCTCGCGCCGCGATACCAGGGGATACCAGACTGCGAATACGCCATTGGCAGCGCGTTGGAGACCCTCCTGAACAGCATGCAGGGTTGAGGCGTAATCCTGCTTGTTTTCGTAGGAGGGATCGATCAGCACCAGGCTGCGTCGAGTGGGGACAGGCAGCAGCCCTTTCAGGCCATCAAAGCCGTTGGCCACCTGCAGTGAGGCCTGGCGCTGCGCAGCCCGCCCGGCTTCGCGCAGGTTGGCCGACAGCACCTGCTGTTCGGTGGGATGCAGTTCGAACAGTCGCAGTCGGTCGTGCGGGCGCAGGGCGTCCAGCGTCAGCCAGGGTGAGCCGGGGTAGTAGCGCAACTGGCCATCCTGGTTGTACAGGCGAATGGCATCAAGGTAGCGGCTGACCAACTGAGGCTGTTGCGAGTCGGCGGGCAGCGACCACAGACGCGCGATGCCGCTTTCGTATTCTGCTGTCTGGCCCGCCCAGTCACCCTCCAGGGCATACATGCCGGCACCGGCATGGGTATCGATCACCCAATAGGCGGCTTCCTTGCGATTGAGGTAGTCCAGCACCTGGACCAGGATGGCGTGCTTGAGAACGTCGGCATGGTTGCCGGCATGAAAGGCGTGGCGGTAGCTGAACACGGCTCAATCCCTGCTGCTGGTGTCGTGTTTCATCAGGCGCTCTTTCTCGCGGGCCCAGTCACGGTCGCGCTCGGTGTCGCGCTTGTCGTGCAGTTTCTTGCCGCGAGCCAGGGCGATGTCGAGCTTGATGCGCCCACCCTTGAAATGCAGGTTGAGCGGCACAAGTGTAAAGCCGCGTTGCTCGACCTTGCCGATCAGCTTGCTGATTTCCTCTTCCTTGAGCAGCAGCTTGCGAGTACGCATGGCATCGGGGTGGATATGCGTCGACGCCGTGGGCAGCGGGCTGACGTGCATGCCCAGGATCCAGATCTCTTCGTCGCGCACGATGACATAGGCCTCCTTGAGCTGGACGCGACCAGCCCGGATCGCCTTGACCTCCCAGCCCTGCAGGACCAGACCGGCCTCGAAGCGCTCGTCGATGAAGTAGTCGTGGAAAGCCTTGCGGTTATCGATGATGCTCATGCATGTTATACCGGTAAAATCCTGTCATTCTATCCATTTACCGCGTTCCATGCATACTGTACAGCGATCTGTCCTCGTCCCCTACAGCGCGGCCCAGATGTTCGATCTGGTGGCCGCGGTCGATAAATACCCTGAATTCATGCCCTGGTGCGGCGGCGCAGCGATCCTCTCGCAGGATGAGCAAGGCATGGTGGCCACGGTCACGATCAGCTTTGCGGGGCTCAAGCAGCGTTTCACCACGCGCAATACGCACGATTATCCAGGTCGCATCGATCTGAAACTGGTCGATGGGCCGTTCTCCAGTCTCGAGGGCCGCTGGCAGTTCCAGCCACTGGCAGAGGATGCCTGCAAGGTACTGTTCACGCTGGAATATGATTTTTCCAGTCGGACGCTGGCAACGCTGGTGGGACCGGTATTCAACCGCATCGCCACCAGTTTCATCGATTCCTTCACCAAGCGTGCCGAATCCTGTTATGAGTGAAAAGGCATCGCCAGAATCGATGATGATACTGATTTGCCATGTGCCTGCTGATGTTGCTCCCTGGCAACAGTGTATGCAGATAGCCGTGGGCTCGACAGTCGGGCAGGCATTGGCGGCCAGCGACTTTGCCATGCGCTTTCCCGGCCAGGATCCCTGGCTGGATGGCGTGGGTGTCCATGGCAAAATGGTCGGCCCGGAACAGGTGCTGCAGGCGGATGACCGCATCGAGATTTATCGACCATTGGTATTTGATCCAATGGAATCACGACGCCGGCGTGCAGCACATAGACAACGCCAGAAAACGGACCGGAAATCCTGATTTCAGGCCATTCCGGCCACCTGGGCAAGGAGACGACATGAAGCAGGGCAACAGTGACGCAATGTCTACGGCATCTCCGTCTACGGCATCTCCGTCTACGGCATCTCCGGGTACAGCACAGCCTGCTGTTCTTTTCGAAGAGCGGCAGGCAGGCAGTGGCCGCATCGGCATCGCGACCCTCAATGCACCGCGCACGCTCAATGGCCTGACGCTGGGCATGGTCGATCTGCTGTATCCGCGCCTGCGGCAATGGGAAGACGACCCTGACATCGTTGCCATCGTGCTGGCTGGCGCAGGTGATCGCGCATTCTGTGCGGGTGGCGATCTGCATGGGCTGTATCGCGACATGTTGGAAAACGGCAGTGCCGCACCACAGGATCTGGTCTATGCACGTACCTTTTTCGAGCGAGAGTACCGGCTCGATCATGCCATTCATCATCTGCGCACGCCGGTGCTGGTCTGGGGGCAGGGATTCGTCATGGGTGGCGGCATCGGGCTGATGGCCGGTGCCAGCCACCGAATCGTACTGCCCAACTCCCGACTGGCCATGCCGGAAATCAGCATCGGGCTGTTCCCTGATGTGGGGGGAACCTGGCTACTGGCACGGGTGCCGATGCATGGAGGTCGTTTTCTGGCGCTGACCGGTGCCCAGTTGCAGGCAGAGGACGCCATTTTTGCCGGTTTGGCCGATTATCTGCTGCCCGAAGGGGGCTGGACTGCCTTGATGAACGCCCTGGAAACGACGGACTGGCCGAAGGACGTGGTGGCCCGACATGAGTGCCTGCATGTCTTGCTGGCAGGGTTGCAGCAACCCGAATGTGGGCCTATGGGGCCATTCCAGACGCATATCAGGCTGATCCATGCGTGTTGTGCCCATGCCGAACTGGATGCCACCTGGACAGCCCTGGCGGCCCTCGCGACGCATCCGGATCCATGGCTGGCACGCGCCGCACAGACCATGCTGGCCGGTGCGCCTGGTTCGGCCAGGCTGGCCTGGACGCTGATGCAGCATGGCCACGGGCGTTCGTTGGGCGAGATATTGCGCATGGAGCTGGATGCGGCGCTGCACTGTTGCGCAGAGGGTGACCTGCAGGAAGGTATTCGCGCCCTGTTGATCGACAAGGATCGCATGCCACGCTGGTCGCCGGCCACGCTGGCTGATGTCGATATGGCCTGGGGCGAGGCGCGTATCCGATTGGACTGGCCGGGTGCTCATCCCCTGGCGGATCTCGCTTGATTGACAATCAGGAAGCGGAAACACATATGCAAGCCGTTTGGGTCTTCAATGGTGCCATGGCGCGTTTTCCGTCCGGAGTCTTTACTTCTCTGGATCACGCCAAGGCCTGGATAAAATCGAATCGATTGACAGGTGTATTGACGCAATACCCTTTGGATCAAGGGGTTTATGATTGGGCGGTGGCAAAGGACCTGTTTTTGCCGCAAGAGGAAAAACAGCGATTGCCCGCATTTATCGGCAGCTTTACGTGTGCTGCCATGGAGCATATGCATTTTGAGGACGGCCTGGAGGATTGAGCCTGCCAGGCCATGTCTCTGCATTGCGCGATGGCGGCAGTATTCAGTCTGCCGTACCTTCCAGCGAGTAGGGCAACGCAGCAGGCGCAATCAGGCCGGCAGCGCTTTCACTGCCGAGTGCGTCAGGCTGAAGATAAAGCGGCCCGTCCATCAGCGCCAGCGGGGCCTCGAACAGCAGGTGCAGCACATCGCCCTGTCGGGCCGCATTGATGACGCGGCCTTCCGGGACAAAGGCTCCGGCATCGTCCTGTCGGCAGATATCCAGTCCGGGCAGGGAGTCTGTACTGGTTTCCAGTCCTGCCGGCACAGTGACGCAGCCTGCCGTCATGCGGCGCTTGACCGTGGTGCGGTAATGGCTGCGCGCCACCACTTCCTGGCCTGGATAGCAGCCCTTGCGAAAATTGACGCCACCGATCAGTTCGAAGTCCAGGCTTTGCGGAATGAACATATCCTGCGTAGCTGCCACGATCCAGGGCAGGCCGGCGCGGATATCCTCGGCCAGCCAATCCTGTGTTGCAGCCAATGCCGGACCTTCGGCTTGCGACGACAGCGCTGATTGAAGCGTTGCAGGCAAGGTCTCTGCATCCTGTGCTGCTGCGTCAATCACCAGCCAGCGGCCTACGCCAGCGCTGCCTGCCGGCATGCCGATCAGCGTCAGGCCATCGACTTGCTGCAGTGCCCAGGCATGGTCGGGCATAGCGGTGGTGGTATCCGGCAGACCTTCAGAGCACACTGCCGAATCGGCAGCAGCAAGGCTGCAGCCCAGAACCGGGGCATTGTCCTCGATCAGCAGGCGAACCTTGGCGCGCAGCACGAACATGGACAGGCGCTTGTGGATGGCGGCAGCGATGCTGCGCGACAGCAGCATGACGACTTCCGGGCCGTTGGCCCCCTCATGGCGCCAGACCAGCATGCTGGCGAGCATACGCCCTTTGGGCGAACAGTAGCCAGCGAGACGGGCCTGGCCAGCAGTCAGCCCGCTGATATCCTGGGTCATCTGCCCGTGCAGGAAGGAAAAGGCATCTTCACCCTGTGCGCGAATGACGCAGAAGTCAGTCAGACGCGCAATGCGTGCATGGGTGGCAAGGGATGTGAGCAGTGAGGCAGTCATGTCGGCAAATGGATTTCAATGTATGGCAAACCAAAATATCATAGTCCCTGGAACACATCCGGTACACTTCGGTTCACATGAAACGCATCATCCTTATTTTCCTGCTCGGGCTTCTGTCCCTGGTCCTGCTGCTGGCCGCTGCGGCAGGCGGAGCCTGGCACTGGGCCAACAAGCCTCTTTCCGTTGAACCGAACAAGGTCGAAATCGTCATCGAAAGCGGCGGCACGCCGCGCAGCGTCGCGCGCCAGCTCAATGAGGCCGGTGTCAGCCTGCACGAAGATGCCTTTGTCTGGCTGGCCCGTCTAAGTGGTCTGGACAAGCGCTTCAAGGCCGGTGCCTACGAAGTTTCGCCTTTGGATACCCCGCTGAGGCTGGCCCAGCGCATCGCCGATGGCGATGTCACGCTACGGCGCCTTACCCTGGTCGAGGGCTGGAGCTATCGCCAGATCAGGGCAGCGTTGGCAGCCCAGTCGGATATCAGGCAGACGCTGGAAGGGGTGGATGATGCCCAGTTGATGGAGCGCCTGGGCAGCGAGTTTTCGCATCCAGAAGGCCTGTTCTTTCCGGATACCTACACATTTGCACCTGGCACGACCGATTTCGAGATTCTCAGGCAGGCCTACCAGGCCCAGTTGCGCAGGCTGGACGAGGCCTGGCAGACACGGGACAAGGAACTGCCCGTCAAAACGCCCTACGAGCTGCTTGTTCTGGCCTCTATCGTTGAAAAGGAAACGGGTCATCACGAAGATCGGGCAGCGGTCAGCGGCGTCTTTGCCAACCGTCTGCGTATCGGCATGCCGCTGCAGACTGATCCGACCGTGATCTACGGCATGGGTGAGCGCTACCAGGGGCGTATTCGCAAGCGCGACCTGCAGACCGACACGCCCTGGAACACCTATACCCGCAATGGCTTGCCGCCCACGCCGATTGCCAGTCCGGGGCGGGCGGCACTGATGGCAGCAGCGCAACCCGGCACACACAAATACCTGTATTTCGTATCGCGCGGCGATGGCACGAGCGAGTTTGCCCAGAATCTGCAACAGCACAATCGCAACGTTTCGCGCTTCATTCTCGGAAGAAATCCATGAGTGACACAGTCACCGGCCGGCAGCAAGCGCTGCGTGGATGTTTCATCACACTGGAAGGCGTCGATGGTGCCGGCAAGAGCACGCATGTCGACTGGATTGTCACGCAGTTGCGCGATGCCGGGCTCGATGTGATCTCGACCCGGGAACCGGGCGGTACGCCACTGGGGGAAAAGCTGCGCGAACTGCTGCTGGGCGAGGACATGACGTTGGCCACTGAGGCGCTGCTGATGTTTGCGGCCCGCAACGAGCACCTTGAGCAGGTCATCCGGCCCGCACTGGCCGCTGGCCGCTGGGTGGTCTGTGACCGGTTCACGGATGCCACCTTTGCCTACCAGGGCGGCGGACGAGGCCTGGGCACGCAACGGGTGGCAGCACTCGAGGCTTGGGTACATCCCGATCTGCAGCCCGATCTGACGCTGCTTTTCGATGTGCCTCTCGAAGTGGCTCGCCAGCGTGCCGGCCAGGCCCGTGCGGCAGACCGTTTCGAACGCGAGGGCGCTGCCTTCTTCGAACGGACCCGCGCCGCTTACCATGACCGTGCCGTTGCCGCACCAGCACGCATCTGCCTGATCGACGGTACGCCGGATATCGAGTCGGTGCGAGCGCAGTTGAAACCCGTACTGCTGGCACAGATCGCAAAGGATGGGGCGGCATGAGCACGGCTGTTTTCCTGCCCTGGCACCAGGAGGCATTGTCCGACTGGCAACGCCAGAAATCGCGTTTTGCCCATGCCTGGCTGATTCATGGCGTGGCCGGGACCGGCAAGCTGGAATTTGCCCGCGCGGCGGCTGCCAGCCTGCTGTGCGAAAGTCCGCAGGCGGGTCAGGCCTGTGGGTACTGCCAGGCCTGTCAATGGGTGTCTGGCGGGAATCATCCGGATCTCAAGAGGATACGCCCCGACAGCGTGGCCCAGATCGAGGGGCAGGCTGACGAAGGCGAAGAGGGCGATGCGACAGGCGAGGGCGAAGCCGAAGGCAGCTCGAGCAGCCGCAAGAAAAATCCCTCCAGGGAGATCCGGCTCGAGCAGATCCGCGCGCTGGAGTCCTGGTTCCACCTGGCCACACATCGGGGAGGTTGGCGCGTAGTGCTGCTGTATCCAGCTGATGCACTCAATACGATTGCGGCCAATGCGCTGCTCAAGATATTGGAAGAGCCGCCGGAACATACCGTATTCCTGCTGGTAGTCGATGCCCCGGATCGGCTGCTGCCGACCCTGGTGTCGCGCTGTCGCAAACTGCCGTTGCCTGCACCCGGCTGGGATGCGGCGCTGGCCTGGCTGCAGCAGCAGGAACTGGCCGATGCCCCAGCCTGGCTGGCGGCCGCCGGTGGTGCCCCACTGCAGGCGCTGCGCCTGTCGCGCCAGCAACCACAACCCGTGCCGGCATGGCTGGAACAGGCCATCCAGACCCTGGCTCGCAACCAGCAACCCGATATCGGCCAACTGGCCGAAGACCTGGACAAACAACCGCCGGCACTCTGGCTGGATACGCTGCAGCGGTTCTACGTCGATCTGATGCTGGCGGCACACGGTCAGTCGGTGCGCTATTACCCGTCACACCAGCGTGAACTGGAAGGCATCGCCGGCCGGATGCCGGCAGCACGCCTCTCGGCGGCGCTGCAGTGGCTCAGCCAGCAGCGGCGGGTGGCCGGTCATCCTCTCAATGCCCGGCTCTGGTTGCATACCGTTTTGCAGAACACCCTGCTTTTCTCGGCTTGAAACATGTATATCGATTCACACTGCCACCTCAATTTTCCTGAGTTGCGCGTGCAGTTGCCGGAGATCCTGGCGAACATGGCCCGCAACCAGGTTACGCATGCGCTGTGCGTGAGCGTCAACCTGCCGGACTGGCCGGCCATGATGGACACCATCGCGCCACATGACAACCTGTGGGCCTCGGCCGGAGTGCATCCGGCCTACGACGATACGCCGGAAGCCTCGATGGCGCAGTTGCTGGACATGGCGGCCCATCCCCGCGTCATTGCGATCGGCGAGACAGGTCTGGACTATTACCACCAGGAGGCTGCGCCGGAATGGCAACTGACGCGTTTCCGGCAACATATCCGCGCAGCCCGGCAGTCTGGGCTGCCTCTCATCATCCACACGCGGGCTGCGGCCGAGGATACGTTGCGGCTATTGCGCGAGGAGCGTGCCGACGAGGTCGGTGGTGTCATGCACTGCTTCAGCGAATCGTGGGAAGTGGCCGAGGCTGCGATGGAACTGGGATTCATGATTTCCTTTTCCGGCATCGTGACGTTCAAGAATGCACACGTGCTGCACGACGTGGCACGTCGCGTACCGCTGGAGCGTATCCTGATCGAAACCGATGCCCCATACCTGGCACCGGTGCCGTATCGCGGCAAGCTCAACGACCCCTCCAAGGTCATCCATGTGGCCGAGAAACTGGCCGAACTCAAGCAGGTGCCACTCGCTACAATAGCGGAGCACAGCACCCGCAATTTCTTTTCCCTGTTCAACAAGGCGGCTGCATCCGCCTGATCCACGACGGAGCCGGCATGCCGCCCAAATTCTTTTCCCATGTCCAAAAACCCGTTCGCCACCTGGCGCTGCGGCGCATGCTGGCAGGCCTGTTGGCGGCAGCGACGCTGCCTGTCATGGCAGCCGATGCCGGCAACTGGTGGTTCTATGTCACCAATGACCGGGTCGCCGATATTCAGGAGTTGCTGAATGAAGGTGCCGATCCCAATCTGCGCACGGCCGATGGGCAACTGTCGGCCATCCAGGCGGTGCGCGAAGGATCCTGGGGCGTTTTCGATGCGCTGACCGGTGATGCCCGCATCGATCTCAATGCCGAGAACAGCCTGGGCGAAACCGCCCTGATGTATGCCGCCCTGGAAGGGCAGGAACAGCGTGTCAATCGCCTGATCGAGCGGGGTGCCAAGGTCGTCAAGCTGGGCTGGACGCCGTTGCACTATGCGGCAGCGGGTGGGCATACCCGAATCGCGGCGCTGCTGCTGGATCAGGGTGCCTTGCCCAATGCGCCTGCACATGATGGTGTCACGCCGCTCATGATGGCCATGCGTGCCAACAGCCATGATGCGGTGCAACTGCTGCTGGATCGAGGTGCCGATCCTGAAGCACAGACATCAGCAGGAAAAAGTGTTGTGGATTTTGCCGCAGAGCGGGGCCATCGACGACTGGCTCGCGCGCTTAGCGATCTGATCGCCGAGCGTCGCGCCGCGCGCCCAACCGGGCAGTGATCTCTTGCATGATGTGATCCGGTGACAATTAAATTTCAGATTTAATAATAGGGGACGCAACAGGGTTAGTCTCAGCTTGATTCGGCTTGGTGGCAGGGTTATAACTGCCCGAGAGTCGGTTCACCTGGAGACAATCCGATGTCATCGCACGTCACGCACGCCTTACCGTCCTACCTGGATAAAAATCATCTTGGCCCTTGGGGCATCTACCTGCAGCAGGTTGATCGCGTCACGCCTTATCTTGGATCGCTGGCCCGCTGGGTCGAAACGCTCAAGCGCCCCAAGCGCACACTGATCGTCGATGTGCCCATCGAGCTGGATGACGGCACGATTGCCCACTACGAAGGCTACCGCGTGCAACACAACCTGTCGCGCGGCCCAGGCAAAGGCGGCGTCCGTTTTCACCAGGATGTCACGCTCTCCGAGGTCATGGCCCTGTCGGCCTGGATGTCGGTCAAGACAGCGGCTGCCAACGTTCCCTATGGTGGAGCCAAAGGTGGCATCCGGGTCGATCCGCGCAACCTGTCGCGTGCCGAACTGGAACGCCTGACCCGGCGCTACACCAGCGAAATCAACCTGATCATCGGCCCCAACCAGGATATTCCTGCGCCTGACGTCAACACCAACGCGCAGATCATGGCCTGGATGATGGACACCTACTCCATGAACAAGGGTGTCACGGCCACCGGCGTGGTCACCGGCAAGCCCATCTCGCTGGGCGGCAGCCTGGGGCGGACCGAGGCGACCGGACGCGGTGTCTATGTCACCGCCTGCGAGGCCGCACGCGATATCGGCCTGAACGTGGCGGAATCCAAGGTCAGCGTGCAGGGCTTCGGCAATGTCGGCGGCACGGCTGCGCGCCTGTTCCACGATGTCGGTGCCAAGGTCGTAGCGGTTCAGGATCATACCGGCACCATCGTCAACGAGTTCGGCCTTGATGTGCCGGCACTGCTGGCCCATGTCGCAGAGCAGGGCGGCGTGGCAGGCTTTGCCAATGCCCAGTCCATCGATAACGATGCATTCTGGAGCCTGCAAACAGACATCCTGATCCCTGCCGCGCTGGAAGGTCAGATCACCGAACACAATGCCGGACAGATCACAGCACGCATCGTTGTGGAAGGAGCCAATGGCCCGACCACGCCGCAAGCCGATGACATCCTGACCGACAAGGGGGTCGTGATCGTGCCCGACGTGATTGCCAATGCCGGCGGCGTGACGGTCAGCTATTTCGAGTGGGTGCAGGACTTCTCGAGCTTCTTCTGGTCGGAAGATGAAATCAATCATCGCCTTGAGCGCATCATGCGTGATGCCTACAGTGCGGTGTCGCAAGTGGCGCGTGATCACAAGGTCACGCTGCGCACGGCAGCGTTCATTGTTGCATGCACTCGAATCCTGCAGGCGCGCGAGGTACGAGGTCTTTACCCGTAAGCATGCAGCAGCCTGGTGGCAGATGACCTCGTATCACTTTGCCACCCGAGCGCCATGGCTCGTAAGTGAATCAAGAGACCAGAGTCAGTTTTCAAAAGAACTGACTCTTTTTTTGATCTTGCCGTAGTAATAGCTTGCCTCAAGCAAGTGCTCGGCCAAGGTCGAACTCTCCGACCAGTCTATGACAAACCTGGGATACGTGGGCTTGTATATCCTTGGGTCCATGATTGAAATCATCTTTTCAAGCTCATTTTTCGTATTCATTAAAAAATGAATTGAAAATGGTGCCGGCTCTTCATTTTCGTGCAAGGCAATGGCAGCTTCGACGGCAGCCAGCGTTTTTCTAAAGAAATCGGTCATGTCTATATAATAAAAGGCAGTTTTGAGCAAATCTGCGAAATTGCAGTGCTCTGCCGCAATTGCCTTGCCTTTCTGCGTGACAGCATGAAAATCCATACATGCATTTTCGCATTGAATCGTTCAGTATTCCATCAGTACGGCTGCACTTTGCCAGCCAGCGCCCACAGACCAAAAAACAACAAGGTCATTCTTTTTGATGATGCCTTTCCGGATTGACTCGTGAAAGGCAACAAAAGGACTATTGGTTGCCGTGTAGCCAAAACGATGGGCTACGTGAGGTGCCTTTTCCTGATCCACGCCCAGGCGGGCGCATATCTTGGCGATATTGCCGATGGAGAATTGAGACAGCATGAATCCACCGATGTCCGCTGCGCATAAATGATGGCGTGCAAGCAGGGCCTGTATGGAATCCACGGCAGCATCCACACAGATACTGTCATCAAACGGGGTGAACTGAATCCGTGCCGATAGTCCGGGCTGGTGAATGTTTGAGAGCCCATTGCCTGGAAACAAGGAATTGTCGATGACCGATGTGTCGACATGAATCCGCGCATCGATAATGCCGCGGCCATGTGCCGTTTTCCGCAAAATGACTGCGGCGGCCGATTCTGCCATGCACGCGTGATAGACAGGGGCATCCTGACTGTGTGCGCCGAGAAAATCCGTACCGACGACCAGTGCTGATCGACAATCGGGGCGAGCCATCATGGCACGAGCCGCCTGGTCAAGTGCAATCACCATGCCAACGCAGTTGGCATTGAGATCATAGGCCAGTGTGTGGGAGGCCGCGCCGAGTGCATGGTGCAATTTCAGTGCCGTGGCGGGAATAAGGTACTCGGGCGTCTGAGAGGTGAAAATGATCAGATCCAGATCTTCTGCATCAAGGCCTGCCTGATCCAATGCAAGCCGGGAGGCGGCCTGTGCCATGGTCAGAGTCGTGTCTTGTCCGTTTCTGATCAGATAGCGTTTTTGGTGCCCCAATGCGTGCAATAAACCCTTGACGTCAATGTCGCGTTGCGCGAAGTGCTCGATAAACCATTCGTTGTCGACTTCATCCTCAGGATGCCACAGGCCGGTGGCGACGATTGAGACATTCTCCATTTTTCTGGCTCCTCGCAGTAGGGGGCTGAAGCTTTTCCAAATGCATTGAATTTATGTGAATTTTCATTCTAATGAAAACCGACCGCTTGAATTGGTTTTTTTCGATTTGGCTTTTCTGTTGAAAAAAATTGTTGCAAATGGAAGGGCGTTTGTTATTCTGGGTGTGCAGTTTTCATGATTTACAGATGGACGGGTCATTGCATTCAATTCACATATTATTTAAACCGCTTGAAATCCACTTGATCAACAAGGAGTGGCATTATGCTGAAAACTTGTGTGGAAGTCGTTGTGCAGGCAATCGAACGTCTCGGTGTTGGTCATGTCTTTGGTATTTCCGGCGGTCCTATCGTACCGTTGGTCGCACAGTTTGACGATAGCAACATACAACTGATTCTGGCCAAGCATGAACAGGGTGCGGCCATGATGGCCGATGGCTATGCACGCGTCAGCCGCAGCCTGGGCGTATGCTTTGCGACATCAGGCCCAGGTGCAACCAATGCGCTGACTGCCATCGCCGCGGCCCAGGCCGATTCCATACCTGTTTTATTGTTGACTGGACAGGTATCCCAGAAAACGTTCGGCAAGGGTGCGCTGCAGGAGGGAAGTGGCTTGCAGCGCAGTGCCGATCTGGTGCAAATTTTTCGCAGTGTCACGAATTATTCTGCCATGATCCCTTGTGCCGAGCAGACCATGCATATCCTGCGTTCTGCGCTGCGTCATGCCTTGTATGCCAGGCGTGGTGCGGCACATATCAATCTTCCTGCCAATCTGTTGCGGCTTCCTGCAGGAAATGAGTCGGCAATCGCTCTGGACAGCGCAATGCGAGGCAACCTGGTACCCAGCGACCATGCCTTGATGCGCGCAGCTGAACACATCTCCACGGCGCAACGGCCTGTCATTCTGGCCGGGCATGGTGTCAATCTGTCAGGAGCCTGGGAACCACTGCAGGCCTTGGCCGAAGCACTTGGTGCACCGGTTGCTACCACCCTCAAGGGCAAGGGTGCATTTCCGGAAGATCATGCCCTGGCAGTGGGGGTATTTGGCTTTTCAGTCAGTCCTGTCGCAGATGACTTGCTGCTCGGAGATATGCCGGACCTGTTGCTGATCGTGGGATCCAGCCTGGGTGAATTCCAGACGCACAGTTGGGAACCCGCCTTGACGGAAAACCGGATCTGCATCCAGATCGATATCGATGCCATGGAGATCGGCAAGAACTACACGGTAGATGCCGGGCTGGTTGGAGACGCCGGCATCACGCTCTCGAGACTGCTGTCAGTCATATCACAACGACATCGGAAGGTCTCGTCATGGGTATCCACAGCACAGGATCATCCCGATGCAATCCAGCTGCAGAATAACGATCCTGTGCTCAAGCCACAGGCTGTCGTGGCCTGCCTGTCGGAGCGATTGAGCAGGGAGGCGATTCTTTTTGTCGATGCCGGAAACTGCATGAGCTGGTCAGGGCAGTACTATCGCGCTGTCAGTCCAGGGGATTTCCATATGGGAATTGGCATGGGTGCCATGGGCCACTCCATTCCTGCCGCCATCGGGGGCAAAATTGCCGCACCGCACCGGCCTGTCGTGGCACTGGTCGGCGATGCTGCCTTCATGATGACCGGGACGGAGATTCATACCGCCGTTGAATATGGCATTGCTGTCATCTGGGTGGTATTGAATAATTGTGGACATGGCATGGTCTACAACGGTGAGGCGCTTCTTTATGGAAAGCCTGTCTTCAGCCTGTTCGATCAACGCATTGATTTCACGGCGATGGCTCAGGCCATGGGTGCTCGGGCGGCCACAGTGACCACGCTGGATGAATTCGATAGTGCGCTGGAAGATGCCCTGTTGGCAGATGCGCCCTTTGTTATCGATGTTCATGTGGATATTGAGCAAGTCCCGCCGGTTCTGCATCGCCGGATTGGCACATTGAAAAAATATTTCAATGCGGAGGAGATCTGAAAATGCACACCAGCCTCTCGCCAGCGAAATGCATGCCAGCTTTTTCAAAGATAGGTATCCTGGGCTGCGGTGCAGCATTTCCAGACCGGATTCGACACAGCGATGATCCGATATATGCCTCGATCAAACGACATCCGAATGCCCATGGCGTGATCGAGGCAGATACCTTCACAGGCGTACGCCAGCGCCATGTTCTGTCGGATGGACAGTCATTGATGGATCTGGCCAGCAACGCCTGCCAGGCTGCCTTGGCTCGTGCATGCATGACGGCATCACAGATAGACCGTCTTTATGGGTATCTCTCGGTCTCGGAATATCTGACGCCTAACGCCTTGTTTGCAGTCCATCGGCAATTGAAGCTGCCCGATGAAACGATGGTGATTCCCATCAACAGCGAGTTTTCCAATTTTTTGCTGTCGCTTATCCAGGCCTGGGAGGCCATTGCCTGCGGACACTCGCGAAGTGCGCTGATCAGTTGCGCCACGAACTGGTCGGCGCACATGGACTATACCCAGGGACATGCCATCAGTATCGGCGACGGGGCCGGTGCCGTGCTGGTCGGCCCGGATGCACCATTTGAGATTGTCGATTATGCCGTACAGACACTCAGTGCCAGATATGGTGCCATGACCATGCAGTCGCGGCCCAGGGAGGATATGCCGGGGCGAGAGCACGCGACGTATCGAATCGCGCCTGAAGCCGGGCTGGCCTCGTATGCCCAGGAAGGCATGGAGGGTCCGATCAGGCTGATCCAGGGGCTGCTGGCACGGCATGATATTGCGCCAGACCGTGTGGGACTTTTCATGCACCAGGCCACACGCATGCTCCTGGATCATTGGCACACGCAAATCGGCCCCTCGCGACTGTATGAGTCGCTGGAAACGCACGGCAACATGACCTTTGTGTCCGTTCCCGCCAACCTGGCACTGCATTGGGACGCCATCAAAGAAGACTACCTGGTGCTACACGCCCTGGGCACTGGTTTTCACCAGATTGCGGTCTTGCTGCGCCGAGTCCCTCGAAAGGAGTTCGAATAGGGTGTCCGTCATCAATCAGCGCGGCAGGTATTCCGGCCGGAATATGCCCTGGAGCTGCGCATACGGAATGATCAGTTCAGGCTGACCCATCGAGTAGGGCGCAATATCGTAGGTGTCGTACTTGACGATGGCATGGTCCTGGACCAGCGCGACATTGTCGCTTGGCTGGAAAGGCCAGAGCCGGTTGTACTGCTCGGGCTGCTCCTGGGCGTCGTCATTGTCTGCCAGCCAGCGGGTATGGGCTGCTCGCAAGGCCTGCTCGAACGCCGGGCGCTGTCCGGGCAGCAGGATATCGTCGAGCGACAGCACCTTGCCGAGGCGGCGATCCCAGTTGAGATATTGCGTGGCGTGCATGCCATGCGCCGCACCGGTCAGATAGTGTCCGCTTTTCAGTTCGGCCACGATCAGCGCCGGATCGTGGCGCAGCAGGCGGGCACGGAATTCGGACTGGTCCATGGGCTGGGCATGCTGCCAGAAATAGTCGCGGTAGGCTTCCAGCGTATCGAAAGTCTGGCGAGCATCGCCTTCACTTGCCGTCATGTAGGCCAGGGCGTGGTCGATGATGGCATTGAACCTGGGCTCGCCGCCGATCTCGAACGATTCCACATTGATAGACGGGCAACTGCCGCTGCATCCTGGCTTGTCCTGTTTCCAGTTGATGGCACGCACCCGGTCGTTGGCAAGGGCAGGGCGTGCTTCCGGTGTCGCTACCGCCGGTGACTGTGCGGCCTGTCCGGCAGCCGGCGTCGCTTCGACCGGTGGCGCACTGGTACGCACCAGGTCTCGCGGAGCACCACTGGCGCAGGCACCCAGCAACATGATGGTCGCGCATACGCTTGCGCACAGGCCTGCACTGCGCAGCGTGACTTGAGGGGTATTCATGGCAGGTTTCTCCTGGTTTCGCTCAGGCCACCCGGGCCACTGCGGCCTCGCCCTTGTCATAGGCCCGGCGCGTTGCATCTCGCTGTGCAATGCTATCGAACCAGCGCTTGAGATTGGGAAAGTCATCCAAGTCCTGACGCTGGCGCTCGTGCGGCACGATCCATGGGTAGCAGGCCATGTCGGCGATCGAATAGGCATTGCCGGCAATGAAATCGCGGTTTTCCAGACGGCGGTCGAGTACACCATAGAGGCGGGCGGTTTCCTTGACGTAGCGATCAATGGCGTATTCGATCTTGACGGGGGCAAAAGTCCCGAAATGGTGATTCTGGCCTGCCATCGGCCCGAGACCGCCCATCTGCCAGAACAGCCATTGCAGCGTTTCCGTCCGCACGCGGATGTCTGCGGACAGGAAACTGCCGGTTTTCTCCGCAAGGTAGAGCAGGATGGCACCGGATTCGAAGAGGCTGATGGCGGCACCGCCGTCGGCGGGATCGTGGTCGACGATAGCCGGAATGCGGTTGTTGGGCGCGATCCTGAGAAAATCGGGCCGGAACTGTTCGCCTGTGCCGATGTTGATGGGGTGGATGGCATAGGGCAGGCCGGCCTCCTCGAGGAAGAGCGTGATCTTGTGGCCGTTGGGGGTGCTCCAGTAATACAGGTCTATCATGCTAAATCCTTATCGGTCAGGCGAAATGTTGCCCAGCTGTTGCAGCCGATACTATACCGTCTCGGCCAGCAGGCGCTCTATCTCCGCCTCCAGGGCCGCCGGGCGCGTCGCAGGTGCATGCCGGGAAACAGGCTGGCCGTGCCGGTTCACGAGAAATTTGGTGAAATTCCACTTGATCGCCTGTGTGCCCAGCAGGCCCGGGCAGGACTGCCTGAGCCAGGCAAAGAGCGGATCGGCATCGGCACCGTTGACTTCGACCTTGGCACACATCTGGAATGACACCCCGTAGTCGAGGCTGCAGAACGAGGCAATCTCGTCGGCATCGCCGGGTTCCTGTCCACCGAACTGGTTGCAGGGAAACCCCAGTATGGTCAGCCCCCGGGTGTGCCAGCGCTCATGCAGGGCCTGCAGCTCCCGATACTGGGGTGTGAAGCCGCATTTCGAGGCGACATTGACGACCAGGACGACACGGCCGCGATATGTAGACAATGGGCAGGGCTGCCCTTGCAGGGTCTGGACTTCGAAGTCATAGAGGGTATGTGTCATGAAGCGAAAACTCCGTGCTGATGACGCCCGGCGATGCGGCGGGGAAGGGGTATGATACGTCGAAACAGCAAGTACCACCGGAGCATCCGACATGAGCGATATCATCGAACGCCTGCAATCCACGCTGGCCAGCGGCAAGGACGGCCTGCTGGTCCGTTTCGGGCTGGGCCAGGCCCTGGTCGAGCACGAGCGCTGCGAGGAAGCTGCCGAGCATCTGCAGGCGGCTCTGGCATTCGATGAAAAGCATTCCGCTTCCTGGCTGTGGCTGGGCAAGGCACTGGAAGGTCAGGGCAAGCTGGCCCAGGCCGTGCGGGCCTGGGAGTCGGGCCTGGCCGTGGCGCAGGCGCAGGGCGATCAGCAGATCGTGCGCATGCTGGAAGTGTTCCTCAAACGCCACCAGGGCAAGATCCCGCGCCCGACGATCTATCACAATCCGGTCTGCGGCACGTCGCGCAAGGTACTGCAGATCCTGCGCGATTACGGTACCGATCCCATCGTGGTGGAATACCTGCGTGACACGCCTTCGCGCCATACCCTGGCCGGCCTGCTGGCACAGGCAGGGCTGACGCCTCGCGAAGCCATCCGCAGCAAGGAAGAACTGTATAAAGTGCTGGGACTGGATGCAGCCGGGATTACGGATGACCAGTTGCTGGATGCCATGGCCGAGAATGCCATCCTGATCAATCGCCCGTTCGTCTCGACCCAGGCTGGCACGCGGTTATGCCGTCCGGCCGAAGTGGTGTTCGAGATTCTCTGACCATCAGGCAGCAACGACAACTGGTGGCAGTGCCTTGCGAGCTGACAGGAATTCATTCCAGGCTTCCTTGAGCAGCCATGCCAGCACTTTCCGGCGCGCTGCCAGCAGCCCCTTCATGCAGGAACCGGCATTTTCAACCTGCCTGATCTTTGCCTGTGCCTCTTGCCATAGCCAGTCCGGATCATAGCCGGCCCATTCGGGGGTTGTAGCAAAATAGGCCCCCCACAGTACGGGGGCCACCCACTCAAGAAGCGCTGTTTCGATATGGGGCAAATTGATATCGCGAGTCGCCCGTGCCAGATAGGCGTAATCCGTTTCGGTATCGAGGAAAAATTCCGACAGGATGATGACCAGTTCCCTGTCGGTGGGCCTGCCAGCCATCGTCGGGTTAGTCGTAGCGGCTGTTGCCCATGCTGTAGCGCCCGGCACCCAGCAGGAAGATGGACAGGGCACCGAACAGGAACATGCCTTGCAGCTCCAGGGCCCATCCACCTGATCGATCGATGGAAAGCAACTGACCCGTATGCGCCAGATAAAATGCCATCAGCATATGCACGACCACGATGAGTGCCGCCGGGCGCGTGAACAGGCCGATGATCAGGAGCAGGGGGGCCACGACCTCGCCCACATAGGCACCATAGGCGAAAAATTCGGGCCAGCCGCGCGCTGCCAGCATCCCCATGATGCCTTGCACGCCGTGCGTGAGCTTGTGCAGTCCGTGCAACAGCAACAGGCCGCCTACCGAGAGGCGCAGCACAAGTTTTCCGGCGTGATCGTACGACATAACGGGCTCCGTCCTTGTTTCATGAAGTGGCAGAATCTGGCGGCATTCCTGCGTCGGCAGGTGCTGGCACCCGTATAGTAATACGATCAGGGCTGGATTGTCGGCAGGGTATCCGGGTAGGTTCTGGGTGTATGTTGCGCCGGGCGGTTGCGGCCCTTGAGCAGGATGTTCCAGTAATAGAAGGGAAAATAGAACTTCTTGAGCCAGCCATAGCGGCGCCGTGGCACACGGGGATCAAGCGACAGGGTGGGGGTGATCACCCCGCCGTAGGTGAATTCCGCCAGCAGTACGCGTTCAGCCGAGGTGGTCACCGGGCATCCAGCATAGCCATCGTAGGCTGCCGTCAAGGGCTTGCCATCGAGCTTGGCGAGGAGATTGGCCGCCACGACCGGGGCTTGCTCCTTGATGGCGGCTGCAGTCTTGCTGTTGGGTGTCGAGGTGGCATCGCCCAGGCCAAAGATGTCGGCATGGCGGGCATGCTGCAGGGTGTGCTTGTCGATATCGAGCCAGCCACCGCCATCACCAAGGCCGCTTTCACGGATGAAGGCCGGCGCGCTCTGTGGCGGCACGACATGGAGCAGATCGAAATGGACGTCTTCCCGCTGGGTCTGGCCTTCGACCGTCGCTTCGAAAGTGGCGATATGGGCCGGGCCATCGACCGCCACCAGATGACGGCCAAAATGCGGCTGCGCCTTGTAGTGGGCAATCACCTGTTCCAGCGCCCTGGCGTAGAAAGGCACGCCGAACAGGGCCCCTGTGCCGGTATAGAAATGCAGTTCGGCGGTTTGCTGCCTGCGACGCAGATGATCTGCTGCAAGATAGAGCGCCTTCTGGGGGGCTCCCGGGCATTTCACGGCAGTGGCAGGCTGGGTAAACAGGGCCGTGCCCCCCTTGAAGTTGCGCAGCAGTTCCCAGGTGTACGGGGCAAGATCATAGCGATAGTTGCTGGTCACGCCATTCTGTCCCAGCGTTTCGGACAAGCCTGCAATTTTGTCCCAATCCAGATGGATGCCGGCCGCAATGACCAGTGCCTGGTATCCGATCCGACGGCCATCGGCCAGCACGGCCTGCCTGTTGTCGGCATCGATATGGGTGACGGCCTGCGCGATGTGCGCAATGCCGGATGGCAGCAGGGTGCGCGTTGCGCGGCGGGTCTGCTCGGGCTTGAACAGCCCGGCACCGACCAGCGTCCAGGCCGGTTGATAGTAATGCTGCTCGGCCGGATCGATGATGGCGATATCCAGGTCGGGACGGGCACGTTTCAGTTGTGCGGCCACGGCGATGCCAGCTGTGCCGGCACCGACGATGACAACGGCATGCCGGCTGTCTGGGGTGGCGATGTGGAGCGGATGCTGCTCGGTTGTTTGGGTCATGATATTTTTTGGCTATTGCAATGATTGCCAATTCTAATCCTGATGTTTTATAACCAAACAATCCAAAAATAATACCCTTATACGAAATTATTCATATAAGCAGGGTTCCAAGAATGCATTTTCATCCCGGAAGGATGAGCGAGTTGAGCACATGATCCTGCCATATGCCATTTATCTTCAGATAGGATTTCGCATATCCTTCTTTTACAAAGCCCAGGCTGCCAAGGGTCTTTCGGCTGCGAAAATTATCCGGAAGATGATTGGCCATGATCCGGTGCAATCCATATCTTTCATGGACATAGGTAATTGATTGCTTGAGCGACTCATGCATCAAACCTTGACCCTGACAGGCGTGATCGATTGAAAATCCCAGATGGCACGCCTGGAAAGCGCCAAACATGAAGTTTGTGAAGTTTATGCTGCCTATGACGCTCTGTTCATCCTTTGGCGTAACAACCATGAGCAAGCATTTTTTCGCTTCGTAATCGGCTGTGGCGTAGGCGATTCTTTCCGAGATGCCATCGAGGGTGAAGTATTCGTCATTGCGCAAAGGCTCGAATGGTGCAAAATTCGTCCTGTTCTCAAGCAGGTACCGCTGCAGGTTCTCTGCGTGATCGGAAGTCAGCAGAGATATATCTGTTCGCTCAGTGGATAGCAGTTTCATATCTCATCATTAAAAGCAGGCAAGGATCGCATCATGCCAGAGAAATATCCGATTCAGGTGGTCATCAATGCGAAGCGGTCAGCGAACGTCAGGCTCATGAATCGATACCCAGGCAAGCCAATCTCGGCACGGGCCATATTCGCATAATGTATATTATGTCAAATTATGGATGGAGTAGAAAACAGAGGTATACAAGCAGTCGCCTGCATGCTTGAATAAGGTTCCCTTCCACAACCAAGGATGGATGTACCATGAGTCAATACCGCATTGCAGTCATCGTCGGCAGCCTGCGCAAGGATTCCTTCAACAAGAAGCTTGCTCATGCCGTGGCGAAGCTGGCACCGCCCGAGTTCACGTTTGAACAGGTCGAGATCGGCAATCTGCCACTCTACAACCAGGACGACGATGCCCAGACCCCCGATGCCGTGCTGCGCTTCAAGGAGAAGATCCAGGCTGCAGACGGACTGCTGTTCGTCACGCCCGAGTACAACCGTTCGATTCCCGGCGTGCTGAAAAATGCGCTCGACCAGGGCTCCCGTCCGTATGGCAAGAACGCCTGGGCCGGCAAGCCAGGCGGCGTAATCGGTATTTCCATTGGTGCCATCGGTACGGCGCTGGCGCAGCAGCACCTGCGCAACGTACTGGTATTCCTGGATGTACCCACATTGGCACAGCCCGAAATCTTCCTGCAGGCAAAGGAAGGCTTCTTTGATGCAGATGGCAGCATCGGTGCAGGCAGCAAGGATTTCGTACAGAACTGGGTCAATCGCTACGCCGACTGGGTGCGCAAGCACAAGGCCTGATTACCAGCGATCATGCCATCATTTGGATGAAAAAAGCCGCCGGATTTTGGTTCCGGCGGCTTTTTTTTCGCCGGGCCGCCCCAAGACAAAAAGCGTCCCCTTGGGGGGCAGCGCCGGAGCGTAGCGACAAGCGTGGGGGTATTTTTTGATGGCCGTCATGCCCAGATGATGCGATCACGGCGAGACATCTGCAGAAGACAGGGCAACGTGTGCTGCCCCCCTCTTCTTCAGGATCAAGCCTGGGCTTCGCCCTGCTCCAGCAGCGCATCGACCACGGACAGCGCCGTCATGTTGACGATGCGGCGCACGGTGGCGCTGGTGGTCAGGATGTGCACCGGACGTGCGGCACCCAGCAGGATCGGGCCCATGGCCACGCCGTTGCTGCCCGTCATCTTGAGCAGGTTGTAGGCGATGTTGCCTGCATCCAGGTTGGGCATGATCAGCAGGTTGGCACGGCCCTTGAGCGTGCTGTCGGGATAGGCGCGGCTACGGATCGTGTTCGACAGCGCGGCATCGGCATGCATTTCACCGTCGATTTCGAGTTCGGGTGCACGTTCCATCACCAGACGGCGTGCCTCGGCCATCTTGAGTGACGACTCGGATTCCTGGCTGCCGAAGTTGGAGTGCGACAGCAGTGCAATCTTGGGCACCACGCCGAAGCGGATCATTTCCTTGGCGGCCAGCACGGTCAGCTCGGCCAGTTGCTCGGCCGTCGGGTTCTGGTTGACATGCGTATCGCAGATGAACAGGGTCTGGTCAGGCAGCATCAGCACGTTCATGGCACCGTAGGCTTCGATGCCTTCCTGGCGGCCGATCACGTCGTCGACATGGCGCAACTGGCGATCATACGAGCTGGTGGCACCGCACAGCATGGCATCGGCTTCGCCCTGGCGCAGCAGCATCGCACCGATCAGCGTATTGTTCTTGCGGATAATCGACTTGGCCAGATCGGGCGTGACCCCTTCCCTGCCCTTGATCTGATAGTAGCCGTTCCAGGTTTCGTAGAAGCGGCTGTCGCCTTCAGGGTCGACGATTTCGATGTTCTCGCCGTGCTTGAGGCGCAGACCGAACTTCTCGATGCGCATGTTGATCACCGAGGGGCGACCGATCAGGATCGGGAAGGCGATCTTTTCGTCGACCACGGTTTGCACGGCACGCAAGATACGCTCGTCTTCGCCGTCGGCGTAGACCACGCGCTTGCCGGAATCACGGGCCTGGGCAAACAGCGGACGCATCAACTGGCCGGAGTGGTAGACGAAGGACTGCAGCTTCTGGCGATAGGCTTCCATGTCCTGGATCGGACGGGCCGCCACGCCGGACTCTTCGGCAGCCTTGGCGATGGCCGGTGCGATCTTGAAGATCAGGCGGGGATCGAAAGGCTTGGGAATAATGTATTCGGGACCGAAGCTGAGGTCTTCGTCGGCATAGGCCAGGGCGACCTGATCGTTCTGTTCGGCCTGGGCCAGATCGGCAATGGCGCGCACGCAGGCCATCTTCATTTCTTCGGTGATGCGGGTGGCACCGCAATCCAGTGCACCGCGGAAGATGAAGGGGAAGCACAGGACGTTGTTGACCTGGTTCGGGTAGTCCGAGCGGCCCGTGGCGATGATGCAGTCCGGACGTGCCGCCTTGGCGATCTCGGGACGGATTTCGGGTTCGGGGTTGGCCAGCGCCAGGATCAGCGGACGGTCGGCCATGCTCTTGACCATGTCGGCGTTGAGCACGCCGGGGGCCGAGCAGCCCAGGAACACATCGGCACCGACCATGACGTCGGCCAGCGTGCGAGCCTCGGTCTGTTGTGCATAGCGGCGCTTGTTGGCTTCCATGTTTTCGTCGCGACCTTCCCAGATCACGCCGCGCGAGTCGACCACATAGACGTTTTCGCGCTTGATGCCCAGGTTGACCAGCAGGTCCAGGCAGGCGATGGCGGCCGCACCAGCACCCGAGCAGACCAGTTTGACCTGGTCCATGGCCTTGCCGACGACCTTGAGACCATTGAGGATGGCCGCCGACGAAATGATGGCGGTACCGTGCTGGTCATCATGGAAGACGGGGATCTTCATGCGCTCGCGCAGCTTCTTTTCGATGTAGAAGCACTCGGGGGCCTTGATATCCTCGAGGTTGACACCGCCCAGGGTGGGCTCCAGTGCCGCGATGATCTCGACCAGCTTGTCGGGATCGTTTTCTGCCAGCTCGATATCGAACACATCGATGCCGGCGAATTTCTTGAACAGGCAGCCCTTGCCTTCCATCACAGGCTTGGAGGCCAGCGGGCCGATATTGCCCAGACCCAGTACAGCCGTACCATTGGAGATGACGCCGACCAGGTTGCCACGCGACGTAAAGCGAGCCGCAGCTTCGTTGCCGTCCTTGAAGATGGCCATGCAGGCCTCGGCCACGCCCGGCGAATAGGCCAGCGACAGGTCGTCCTGGTTGGCCAGCGGCTTGGTGGGGGTGACGGAAATCTTGCCCGGACGGGGAAACTCGTGGTAGTCGAGAGCCAGCTTTGTCAAAGTATCGTCTGTCGGCATTATGGTCTTGAATCTGAGAAATAAAAAAAATGCCTGTCGTGCCCGACAGGCATCCTCGCGGTCGTTTCAGCACCGCACACCGTATTTCACCAGAAAATCAGGGGATTTGGTTGTGCAGTGCGCAAAGATCAGGGTTTGATGTCGATATTGAGCGTGGACAGCAGGCTCGGATTGCGCTGCAACTGAAACAGTACCGCAGTTGTGACCGGCTCGGCCGGTGCGATGCTCAGATCCAGCGTCTTGCCGCGTCCTGTCGCAAAATCGAACAAGGTACGGCAGGCCAGTTCGGGATCGTTGACATGGCTCATGTACTGATCCATGGGACATAGTGCGGCCTTGATGTCCAGAGAATCGGTGAAATCGTAGCCTTGCAAACCCGGCAGCATTGCCTCGGGATTTTCTGCACTCTTCTTCAGCGCGGTCTGGAAATATTCAATGAACCCCAGGTTTTCCAGTTTCAGTTGCAGATGGTCGAGGCGCACTTGCTGCAACTCCATCAGCACTGCGAACAGATTGATGCTGTCTTTCTTCATCTCGTCATTGAAGGTGCGGAAGGCCTGCACCTGACTCAGGCGCATGGCGTAGCTGCCGGACAGCATTTGGTCTTGCACAAAAGAGAATCTCAGTTCGCTCAGATCCTTGGCGTAGTCGCTCTCTGACGAAATACTGAAATCCAGCGGTGGCAATTCAAGCCCGCCAAAAACCGGATGGGTGCCACTGATGGGACTGTATCCGGCACCATTGCCAAGTCCCTCGACATCAAGCTGGAAACGCTGGTGCTCGGGTTGATTGATGACATCAGTCAGGACAATGCGCCTGACCTGAATTTCATTGCCTTTGTCTTTGACGGTAAAATCCTTGATGGTGATCTTGCCCAGGGGGGTTGCTGTCAGGCTATCCCAATGTGTCTTGTCCTGCAGATTGAAGGCTTTCAGGAACTGTTGCAATTCCTGCTCTGCTTTCGAAGCCACATAGGCTGAAATGCCAAACCAGATGGCAGCACCCAGCACCAGAACGATACCGGGAACCCACCATTTCAATGCGCTTTTTTTCATCATTTGAAACCGTCACAGCCTTGCTCATAAAGTTGTGACGGATCATATCAAACATTACCCGCCCAGATAGGCCTTGCGAATATCGCTGTTGGCCAGCAGATTCGCACCGGTATCGGCCATCACCACCCTGCCGTTTTCCAGCACATAGCCGCGGTCGGCCACCTGCAGCGCCTTGTTGGCGTTCTGTTCGACCAGGAATACCGTGATGCCTTCGTCACGCACGGTACGGATGATGTCGAAGATCTGGGCGATGATCAGGGGTGCCAGTCCCAACGTAGGTTCATCGAGCAGCAGCAGCCGCGGCTTGGTCATCAGGGCCCGGCCGATGGCCAGCATCTGCTGCTCGCCACCCGACATCGTGCCGGCACGCTGGTTGGCTCGCTCCTTGAGGCGCGGAAACAGCGAGTAGACATGCTCGATCCCGCGTTCGATTTCCTCGCGGCTGGCGAAAAAACCGCCCATCTTGAGATTTTCGGCGACCGTGAGGTCCGGAAACACGCGACGCCCCTCGGGAGAGATGGCGATGCCGCTGCGCATGATGTGGTGCGTCTGCTTGTTGGTGATGTCCTCGCCTTCGAACAGGATACGACCCTGCCTGGCCCGCGGCGAGCCGCAGACAGTCATCAGCAGCGTGGTCTTGCCGGCGCCGTTGGCACCGATCAGAGTCACGATCTCGCCCTGGTTGACCTCGACCGAAACGTCGTCGAGCGCCTGGATGGCACCATAGTAGGTGTGTACGCCTTCTAGCTTGAGCACTTATTCTTCCCCCAGATATGCCTTGATCACGCGCTCGTCGTTGCGCACTTCCTCGGGCAGGCCGAGTGCGATGGGTTTGCCGTGCTCCATGACCAGAATGCGGTCGGAGACGCCCATCACCAGGCTCATGTCGTGCTCGATCAGCAGCACCGATACGTCGTACTCACGTCGCAACTGGTCGATGAGCTGCTGCAGGTCGCGCTTTTCCTGGGGATTGAGGCCGGCAGCCGGCTCGTCCAGCATCAGCAGGCGTGGCTGGGTGATCATGCAACGGGCGATTTCGAGCCTGCGCTGGTGGCCGTAGGCCAGGTTGCCCGCCTCGCGGTTGGCATATTCGCGCAGGCCCATGAAATCGAGCCAAACTGCGGCGCGCTCTACCGCTTCCTCTTCGGAGCGGCGGTAGGACTTGAGGTTGAGCAGCCCAGGCAAGAGGCCGGTCTTGACCTTTGAGTGCTGCGCCACCATCAGGTTTTCGAGCACGGTCAGGTTCTTGAACAGTCGCACGTTCTGGAAGGTACGTACCAGGCCGTGGCGAGCCACCTTGTGGCTGGGCTGGCCCTGGATGGCCGTGCCATCCAGTTCGATCAGGCCTGAGGTTGGCTTGTAGAAACCGCCGATGCAATTGAATACCGTGGTCTTGCCGGCCCCGTTCGGGCCGATGATGGCGAACACTTCTTCCTTGCGGACGGCAAACTCGACATTATCGACGGCCAGCAGGCCGCCGAACCGCATGCTCAGCGAAGAGATTTTCAGCAGATCGCTGTTCATTTTTTCAACTCCATGTGCGGACGCTTCATGGGCAGCAACCCTTCGGGACGCCAGACCATCATCAGGACCATGACCAGACCGAACAGCAGCATCCGGTATTCGGCGAACTCACGGGCAAGTTCCGGCAGCACCGTCAGGACGATGGCCGCCAGGATCACACCCAGTTGCGAACCCATGCCACCCAGCACCACCACGGCCAGGATCAGCGCTGACTCGATGAAGGTGAAGGACTCCGGATTGACCAGTCCCTGACGTGCCGCGAAAAAGGCGCCACCGAAACCGGCGAACATGGCTCCCAGCGTAAAGGCCGACAGCTTGATGCGGGTCGGGTTCAGGCCCAGCGAGCGGCTGGCGATCTCGTCCTCGCGCAGTGCCTCCCAGGCACGGCCGATCGGCATGCGGATCAGGCGGTTGGAGACATACAGCGTGATGGCTGCCAGTGCCAGCGCCATCAGGTACAGGTAGATCACCATATCCTGGTTCTGGAAGTTCCAGCCCATGATCTGGTGGAAGGTTTCCTGCCCTTCTACACTGGAGCGGCGTGCCATTTCCATGCCGAAAACACTGGGCTTGGGAATGCCGGAAATACCGTCCGGACCACCGGTGAATTGGTACAGGTTGATCAGCAGCAGGCGGATGATCTCGCCGAACCCAAGCGTGACGATGGCCAGATAGTCACCCCGCAGCCGCAAGACCGGAAAGCCCAGCAGGAAACCGAACAGCGCAGCCATGCCGCCTGCCAGTGGCAGTGCCTGCCAGAAGCCCCAGTCAGCCCAGTGATAGAGCAGCGCATAGGTATAGGCCCCGACTGCGTAGAAGCCGACGAAGCCCAGGTCGAGCAGACCGGCGAAGCCCACTACGATGTTCAGTCCCAGGCCCAGCATGATGTAGATCAGTACCAGCGTGGCAATGTCGACCTGGCTGCGGCCGCTGAAAAATGGCCAGGCAATGGCGGCAGCCATGATGAGCAGCACGACCCATTTGTTGCCTCGGGCCGGCAGCGCCGGTACGGCACGCGGTTTGACACCCTTGAAGAAGCGCGTCAGCCAGGGCTTGCAAAGATGCAGGACGAACACGATGGCGGCACCGATGAACACCATGCTCCAGTCGCTTTCGAGCACGGTGCGCGGTCCCTGTCGGGTCAGGTTCAGGCCGTAGATCGGGGTAATGATGATTGCCGCCACCAGTGCGGCAAGGAATGCGTTTCGGAAGACGTAGGCCATCAGACTTTTTCCACCTCAGGCTTGCCCAACAATCCGGTCGGACGGAATAACAGGATCAGGACCAGCAGCGAGAACGCCACGATATCCTTGTATTGAGAGGAGATATAGGCAGCAGCGAAGGTTTCCGCCAGCCCCAGCAGCACGCCGCCCAGCATGGCGCCGGGAATGCTGCCGATACCGCCCAGCACCGCGGCCGTGAAGGCCTTGATGCCGGCGATGAAGCCGATGAAGGGATTGAGCTTGCCGATGGTCAGCGCGATCAGCACGCCGCCGACGGCCGCCAGCATGGCACCCAGCACGAAGGTGAAGGAAATCACCTTGTTGGTGTCGATCCCCAGCAGGTTGGCCATGTGCATGTCCTGCGAGCAGGCCCGCGAGGCACGTCCCATGCGTGAGAACTTGATGAACAGGCTCAGGGCGATCATCAGGGCCACCGTGACCAGGATGATCATGATGCGTGAATAGGGGACGGTGACCTCGAAATCGCCGCCCATCGAAAACCGCATGGCCCCCGATATGACGGCGGGTACGGCAACGTCGCGTGCCCCCTGCCCCAGCGCTACCCAGTTCTGCAGGAAGATCGACATCCCGATGGCCGAAATCAGCGCAACCAGGCGAGGACCACCGCGCACAGGCCGGTAGGCAACCCGCTCGACTGCAAAACCGTAGATCCCTGTGACGGCCATCGCGACCAGCAGCATGACGGCCACCAGGACGGGAATGGGCAACGAACCCTGCGTGCCCAGCGCGGTCAGGGTGACCAGGCCAACGTAGGCACCGATCATGTAGATTTCGCCGTGGGCGAAGTTGATCATGCCGATGATGCCGTACACCATCGTGTAGCCGATCGCGATCAGGGCATAGATCGCGCCCAGCGACAGCCCGTTGAACAACTGCTGGGTAAATTGGGGAATGAAATCAGACATGTATTAGAAGCTCCAGACAGCGAAGATCCCCACTCGAGAGATAAAATCCGGCGGACGGCCCGGTCAGGCCCATCCGCCGAAAAGGGACAATTTTACAGTTGTGTCTTGTTGCCGTCTTTATCCCACTCGAAGACTGCGAATTCGAAGTCCTTCAAGTCACCCTTGCTGTCGTACTCGACCTTGCCGATCACGGTGTCGAATGCATTGGCATGCATATAGTCGGCAACCTTCTCGGGATTCTCGCCCACCGCCTCGATGCCGGCAGCGATAATCTGCACGGCCGCGTAGGCCGGCATCTGGAAGGCACCGTCCGGATCACGCTTGGCATCCTGGAAGGCCTTGACCGCAGCGGCGTTTTCCGGGCGCTTGGTGAAGTCGGCCGGCAGCGTGACCAGCAGACCTTCGATGGCAGGACCGGCGATGGCTACCAGATCCTGGTTGGCAACGCCCTCGGGACCCATGAACTGCACGTTCAGGCCCTGCTCGCGCGCCTGGCGCAGCAGCAGACCGAGTTCGGCGTGATAGCCACCAAAGTAGATCAGGTCGGGGTTGAGTCCTTTGAGCTTGGTGATGACGGCGGAATAGTCGCTATCGCCCACGTTGATGCCTTCATAGAGCGCCACATTGACGTCGTGCTTTTGCAGGGCATCGCGCACCTGCATGGCCACGCCCGAACCGTAGGTCTGCTTGTCGTGCAGGATGGCAACCTTGCCCGGCTTGAGCGTGTCGGCGATGTACTTGGCAGCGAACGGCCCCTGCTGGTCATCGCGGCCGATGGTACGGAAGAAATAATGCGGCTTGATGGTGTCGGTCACGGCCGGCGAGGTGGCGCCCGGGGTGATGGCGACGATACCTTCGGATTCATAGACATTGACGGCCGGGACCGTGGTACCGGAGCAGGCGTGCGCCACGGCGAACTTGGCACCTGAATTGACCACGCGGTTGGCGGCCGGCACGGCCTGCTTGGGTTCGCAGCCGTCATCGATCAGGATGGCCTCGAGCTGCTTGCCCTGGACACCGCCGGCGGCGTTGATGACATCGATGGCGGTCAGGGCACCGGCCTGGATCTGGTCGCCGTACTGGGTGGACGGTCCCGTCATCGGCTGCGGGATGCCGATCTTGATGGTGTCGGCATGTGCGGCACCGGCCAGCGTCAGTGCGCCCAGTGCCAGCGAATAGGACAGCGTGCGGAATTTGAACAGCATAAGGCCTCTCCAGAGAATGTCAGTCTTTCCGGTGAACCGGAAAAGCAAATGTCGATTCAGTCAGGCAAGTATGTGGTGCCCGGCGTCACGACGCGTAACAACATCTGACATCATTCTGAAAGCAGCCGCCTGTCCCGTCACTTCGGACATTCCCCTATATTGCAGTGCAATGCAAATATGCAGTGGGCCTGCCAATGCCGGAAAGTTCGGCTTCCGACCTCGGCAGGCCCCGGACAGGAAGTCGCTGCGGATCAGGCCAGCTCGCAGCTCATCTGGCGGGCGCGCTCTGCCGCGGCAGCCATGGCGCGGCGCACCATGCCCTCGAAACCATCGGTTTCGAATAAACCCAATGCCGCTGCCGTCGTCCCTCCCTTGGAGGTGACTTTTTCACGCAATGTGTGCAGCGGATCATCCGACTGGCTGGCCAGTGTGCAGGCCCCCTGGACGGTGGCCAGGGCCAGCTCACGTGCCTGGACGGCATCCAGTCCCAGGTCGATCCCGCCCTGGATCAATGACTCCAGAAACAGGAATACGTAGGCGGGACCGCTGCCCGACAGACCGGTCACGGCATCGAGTGCCTCGTCGTCCCGAACCCAGACGGCCTTGCCGACTGCCTCGAACAACTGTGTGACCCAGGTACGATCGGCAGCCGTCACACCCGACAGCGCCGCCAGGCCAGTGGCGCCGGCACCGACCAGCGAAGGCGTATTGGGCATGCTGCGGACCAGCCGTGTCCAGGGCTGCTCAGCCGTGCCCAGCCAGCCGGCCAGCGTGTCGGCGCGCAGGCCGGCAGCAATGCTGACGATCAGCGTGTCGGCTTGCAGGAATGGCCGGGCGGCATCGATGGCAACCCGCATGTTCTGGGGCTTGACCGCAAAGAACCAGACCTTGCAGTCGACCAGTCCGGCATCGCAACCTGCGGCGGTGCCGGCACCGTAGGCCTGCCAGGTGTCTCGTGTTGCCTCGCCCGGATCGACAATGTACAGGTTGCCGGGCTGGCACAGGCCGGACTGGACGAAGCCGCGCGCCAGCGCCGTGGCCATGTTGCCCCCGCCGATGAACGCAATGCGGGAGGATGTCTGTGTATGTGTGGAAGTCATGGCGTGGAGCACTCAGAAAGAGGTTTCGGCCAGGATGCCCAGAAAAATGATGCAGCCGAACCAGGTATTGTTGAGAAAGGCACGGAAGCAGGCACTGCGTTCGCGATGCCGGATCCAGTAGAGATGGCGTACCGCGAGTCCGGCGGCCACCAGCAGGCCGCAGGCATAGGCCAGGCCATAGCCCAGCATGACCCCGCAGATCGCCAGCAGGCCCAGCGTGATGGCATAGCACAGGCCGATCATGACGAGATCATGGCGGCCAAAGGTGATGGCCGAGGTCTTGAGGCCCAGCTTGAGGTCGTCCTGGATATCGACCAGCGCATATTCGGTGTCATAGGCAACCGACCAGGCCACGTTGGCCAGCAGCATCAGCCAGGCAACGGCAGGCACCTCGTACTGCACGGCGGCGAATCCCATCGGAATGCCAAAGCCGAAGGCGATACCGAGATAGGCCTGGGGAATGGCGAAAAAACGCTTCATCAACGGATAGGTCACGGCCAGGAAAGCGGCCGCCAGCGACAACAGCCAGACCAGGCCGTTGAGCGGCAGGATCAGCAGCAGCGAGGCCAGTGCCAGTGCCGCAGCCACCCAAAGCGCCTCGACGGGACGGATCTGGCCTGTCGTCAGCACCCGGTTCTGGGTACGATCGACATGCAGGTCGAAGTCGCGATCGAAATAGTCGTTCATGGCACAGCCCGCCGAGCGCATCAGCGCCGTGCCCAGGCTGAAGATGACGATCAGGTGCCATTGCGGCCAGCCACCCGATGCAGCCCACAGCGCCCACAACGTCGGCCAGAGCAGCAGCAGGATGCCGATGGGCTTGTCCAGGCGCACCAGCCTGATATAGAGCGGCAGGCGGGCCTGCAGAAAGGCGGCAGAACTCATGGCGTAAATATCACAAAGCTGAGACGGACAAGACCACACTGTAACGTATCCATTTCCGTCCTGGCAAAACCGTATTCTGCGGCATCATCCCCCCTATCGAACGACTGTCATATATCATTCATACAATCATCGCCTGCCGCCCGTGACCCGGTGTGGCATTCGAGACGACCCCGTAAAAAAAGGAGACTGATCCCATGTCCATGCGCACATCCCTGCTGACCACCGCCCTTGCCGCTTCGCTGGGGCTGGCGGCCGGCTCGGCCCAGGCCGCCGCCGAAATCGAATTCTGGCATTCCATGACGGGGGCCCTCAATACGCGCCTGAATGAACTCACCGACGAATTCAATGCCTCGCAATCCGACTACAAGATCAACCCGACCTACAAGGGTACCTATGGCGAAGCGCTCAATGCCGGCATCGCAGCCTTCCGCGCCGGCAATGCGCCACATATTCTGCAGGTCTTCGAGGTCGGCACGGCAACCATGATGCATGCCCGCGGCGCGGTCAAGCCGGTCAGCGAACTGATGGTGGAAGCCGGCCAGGACTTCGATCCCGCCCGCTACATTCCGGCAGTAGCCGGTTACTACACGGCACCCGATGGCCGCATGATGTCGTTCCCGTTCAACAGCTCGACGCCGGTTTTCTACTACAACAAGGATGTCTTCAAGCGTGCCGGCCTGGATCCCGAGCAACCCCCCAAGACCTGGGCACAGGTCGAGGATGCGGCTCGCAAGATCGTCGAGTCGGGCGCGGCCCCCTGCGGTTTCACGACCAGTTGGCCGTCCTGGGTCCAGGCAGAAACGTTTTCGGCCTGGCACAATACCGAATTCGCCACCCGCAACAACGGCTTCGATGGCCTGGATGCACGCCTGGCCATCGACTCGGATCTGCATGTGCGGCATATCGATAACCTGGCTCGCCTGAGCAAGGAAGGCCTGTTCGGCTACGGCGGCCGCGGCAATCTGGGCGATTCGGTGTTCTACAGCGGCCAGTGCGCCATGAGCACGGCATCGAGTTCGGCCCAGGCCAACATCGGTGCCAACGCCCAGTTCGACGTGGGCATTTCCACGCTGCCCTATTACGACGACGTGGCAGGCGCACCGCAAAACACGATCATTGGCGGCGCTTCGCTCTGGGTATTCAACGGCAAGCCTGCCGATGAATACAAGGCCGTTGCCGCGTTCCTGGAATTCCTCTCGGGCACCGACGTGCAGGCGCGCTGGCACCAGCAGACCGGCTACCTGCCGATCACCACGGCCGCCTACGAGCAGACCAGGGCGTCTGGCTTCTACGACAGTCATCCGGGTGCCGACGTGTCGGTCGAGCAGATGATCGTCAAGACCACCGACAAATCGCGTGGCGTGCGCCTGGGCAACCTGCCACAGATCCGTGACATCATCGAGGAAGAGTTCGAACTGATCTGGGCCGGCAAGCAGGACGCCCGCCAGGGGTTGACCCGTGCCGTCGAGCGCGGCAATGAGGTGCTGACCCGTTTCGAGCGCAGCGCCGGACGCTGACGATGTGGCCGGGTGCCGTTTTCAGAAGCGTACCCGGCCTGTTACTTTCGTCCACAATCTGACCGGGGTGCGCCGCGCCTGCGCAGCCCCCTCGGTCGGCTAACGATGGTATCCTTGCGCCCGAACCATTTTCATTATCTTTGTCTGCATGGAAAAACGCGTCTATTTCCGTTCGCGCACCCTGCCCTACCTGCTGCTGGCACCTCAGGTCGCCGTCACGCTGGTATTTTTTTTCTGGCCGGCTGCGCAGGCCCTGTGGCAATCCATGCTGGAGCAGGACGTGTTCGGCATGGGGGCCGAATTCGTCTGGTTCGACAATTTCAAGACTTTGCTGGACAGCCAGGAATATAGGCAATCTTTCCATGTCACCGCCATTTTCTCGGTGCTGGTGGCCTTTTTCGGACTGGCGATCTCGCTGCTGCTGGCGGTCCTCGCCAACCGCGTCATTCGTGCCGCCTCTACCTACAAGACCCTGCTGATCTGGCCCTATGCCGTGGCGCCTGCCGTGGCGGCCGTCCTCTGGGTATTCATGTTCTCACCGGGCATGGGCATCCTGGCCGTCGGCCTGCAGCGCCTGGGCATAGGCTGGAATCCCCTGCTCAATGGGCAGGACGCGCTGACCCTGGTCATCATTGCCGCCGTCTGGAAACAGGTGTCCTATAACTTCCTGTTCTTCCTGGCCGGCCTGCAGGCCATCCCGCGCTCGCTGATCGAGGCGGCGGCCATAGACGGGGCGTCACCCTCGCGCCGTTTCTGGAATATCGTATTCCCGCTGCTGTCGCCCACCACCTTCTTCCTGCTGGTCATCAACGTCATCTATGCATTCTTCGATACGTTCGCCATCGTCGATGCCGCCACCCAGGGCGGCCCGGGACGGGATACCTCGATTCTCGTCTACAAGGTTTATCGTGACGGCTTCCTGGGCCTGGACCTCGGCTCCTCGGCTGCACAGTCCGTCATCCTGATGGGTATCGTGATCGCACTGACCGTCGTGCAGTTCCGCTATATCGATCGCAAGGTGAACTACTGATGATGGTAGAACGTCGCCCCTGGCTGGATCGCCTGTCCCACTTCATCCTGATCCTCGGCGTGGTGGCCGTGGCCTTCCCGCTGTATGTCGCCTTCGTGGCCTCGACCCAATCACTGGAGCAGGTGCGCCAGGTGCCGCTGTCGCTCTGGCCGGGCACGCACATGGTCGAAAACTACCTGCAGGCGCTCTCTGGTGGCTCGACCGTCGGCTCATCCGCACCGGTGGGTCGCATGATGTGGGTCAGCCTGGTCATGGCCATGGTCATCGCCGTCGGCAAGATCGCCATCTCCCTGCTGTCGGCCTTTGCCATCGTCTATTTCCGCTTTCCGGGCCGGCATTTCTTTTTCTGGATGATTTTCGTCACCCTGATGCTGCCGGTCGAAGTCCGTATCGCACCGACCTACCAGGTAGTGGCCGACCTGGGCATGCTCAACAGCTATGCCGGGCTGACCATCCCGCTGATCGCATCGGCCACGGCCACTTTCCTGTTCCGACAATTTTTCCTGACCGTGCCCGACGAACTGGTGGAGGCTGCCCGAATGGATGGAGCCGGCCCCATGCGTTTTTTCAGGGACATCCTGCTGCCGCTGTCGCGCACCAGCATTGCCGCCCTGTTCGTGATCCAGTTCATCTACGGCTGGAACCAGTATCTATGGCCGCTGATCACCACGACCAGCGAAGACATGTATCCGGTGGTCATCGGCATCAAACGGATGATTGCAGGCGGCGACGCCGCCACCGAATGGAACCTGGTCATGGCCACGGCCATCCTGGCCATGCTGCCCCCTGCGCTGGTCGTGCTGCTGATGCAGCGCTGGTTCGTCAAGGGCTTGATCGATACGGAAAAATAAGAGGCAAAGGCATCAATGGCTCATCTTTCTTTCAGGCAGGTTCGCAAGGAATATCCAGGCGCGACCATCATCGAGGGACTGGACCTGGAGGTCGAGGACGGTGAATTCATCGTCATCGTCGGTCCCTCCGGATGCGGCAAGTCCACCCTGCTGCGCATGATGGCCGGGCTGGAAACCGTCAGTGCGGGCAAGATCGCCATCGACGGCAAGGTCGTCAACGAACTGGAGCCGGCCGAGCGCGATATCGCCATGGTGTTCCAGAACTATGCACTCTACCCGCACATGACGGTGTACGAGAACATGGCCTATGGCCTCAAGATCCGGGGCCACGGCAAGAAGGACATCCAGGCCCGCGTCGAGGAGGCCGCCCGCATTCTCGAACTCGAGAAGCTGCTGCAGCGCAAGCCCCGCCAGCTCTCGGGCGGCCAGCGCCAGCGCGTGGCCATGGGGCGCGCCATCGTGCGCCATCCCAAGGCCTTCCTGTTCGACGAGCCACTATCCAACCTCGATGCCAAGCTGCGCGTGCAGATGCGCCTGGAGATCCAAAAGCTGCATCGCCGCCTCAAGACGACGAGCCTGTACGTCACGCACGACCAGGTCGAGGCCATGACACTGGCACATCGCATGGTGATCATGAACCAGGGTGAAGTCGAGCAGATCGGGACGCCGCGCGAAGTGTATGATCACCCCGCCTCCACCTTCGTGGCCTCATTCATTGGCTCGCCGCCGATGAACCTGATCAAGGTCCATATCGACAGCCACCACGATATTGCCCTGCCCGGCGGCAACTGGATGTCGGCACGCCAGATACAGGTTCCCTATGCGGCCATCCGCCAGGACTGCATCCTGGGTGTACGCCCGGAAGACCTGCGCATCAGCAACATGCTGCCTGCAGACAGCCCCAGCCATCCCGAGGAAGGCATGTGGATCTGCGTGGAAATGGTCGAGTCGCTGGGGGCCGAATGCCTGATCCATGGCAGGCTCGGACAGACTGCCGTGGTCTTGCGCCGGCCCGACGATCTGGTGGACGGAGAACAGATCGAAATCGGTGCCTGGCTGCGCCTCAAGCTTGATGCCGAACGGCCGTTGCACTGGTTCAACCTGCAGACCGGCAAGCGCCTGCCTGACAATACGGAGCAGGAAGGCGAGGATGGCGATGAGGAAGACGGGCTGGACAATAGCCTCACCGATAGTGAGGATGCCGACAGGCACGGGAACGCAAGCACCCGCGCCAGTACGATTCAGACACCAGCCGAAGGTACCTGATCAGTGCCTTGCATCAGGCTGCCATGCGCCTGATGCAACGAAAACAACGTTCAGCAGCACATCACACACGGCAAAGGGCTGGCATATATGCCAGCCCTTTTTCCTGCCTGTTTACTCGAAGGCGCTCTGGCTGCCGTCCTTGTGCCAGACGAAGACCTGGAAGTCGAACTCGTTCAGGTCGCCCTGCTTGTTCCAGGATACCGTGCCGATGGGCGTGTCGAAGCTGTTGGCGTGCAGGTACTCGGCCACCTTGGCGGGATCCGTGCTGTTGGCACCCTTGATGGCGTCGGCGATGACCTGAGTCGCCGTGTAGGCGGTCATCTGGAAGGCACCGGCGGCATTGCGCTGCTTGGCCTCGAAGGCCTTGACGATATCGGCGTTGCGGGGATTGCTGGCGAAATCGCTGGGCAGGGTCAGCAGCATGCCTTCGACGGCATCGCCGGCGATTGCATTGATGTCAGGATTGCCCGCGCCTTCCGGCCCCATGAAACGAGCCTTGAGGCCTTGCTCTGCAGCCTGGCGCATCAGCAGGCCCAGTTCGGGATGGTAGCCACCGTAGTAGACGAAATCAGCACCCGAACCGCGGATCTTGGTGATCACGGCAGAGTAATCCGTATCGCCGGCGTTGATGCCTTCGAACATGCTGACCTCGACGCCGCCAGCCAGCAGGTCCTGGCGTACGGCAGCAGCGATGCCCTGGCCATAGGACTGCTTGTCGTGCAGCACGGCAACCTTGGCGGGCTTGATCTTATCGATGATGAAGCGGGCGGCGGCCGGGCCCTGCTGGTCGTCGCGGCCCGTGGTGCGGAAGATGAACTCGTAGTTCTTGCCGTCGGTCAGGGCCGGTGCCGTGGCCGAGGGGGTGACCATGACTACGCCTTCGCCATCGTAGACGTCGGCAGCGGCGATGGTTGCCCCCGAGCACACGTGGCCGATCACGAAACCGATGCCATCGTTGACCACGCGGTTGGCTGCCACCGGACCTTGCTTGGGTTCGCAGCCATCATCGATGGTGACCAGTTCGATCTGGCTGCCGTTGATGCCGCCACCGGCATTGATGACTTCGACGGCGGTGAGCACCCCTTCCCGCACCATGTCACCATACTGGGTGACAGGCCCTGTGGTCGGACCGACCACAGCGAACTTGATGTTTTCGGCGGCCTGTACCGATGCGGCGGACAGGCCAGCGGCCAAAATGGCTGCCGCGATGGGCAGGCGACGGAACGAGATGGTCATGGCGATGTCTCCTGAAATGGCTGGATTGCAAACGACACAATTTACCAGACTTGTCGGGGCTGGCAAGCCTTATGCAGACCGCAAATCGTGCCTTTTGCATGCTGTGCAGGGCGGGTGCCGGCAAAGCAAGGCAGTGCCTGCATGTCCCACAAGCTTCTATATTTCAAATTGAAATATAGAAATCATCATATATTATTTCTGGTCATCGAAAAGCGCAGGCAATATAACGCCAATGTCTGAAAAGACGCCTCTTCATACCCAGGAACCGAAACATGATCAAGAAACTCATCGGCGTCTCGCTCGTTGCCGCCGCGCTTGGTGGTCAGGTCGCATCCGCACAACAGACCACGCTGCTCAACACGTCCTACGATATCGCCCGCGAACTGTTTGCCGAAATCAATCCCAAGTTCGAGGCACACTGGAAAGAAAAGACCGGCCAGGATCTGAAGATCGACCAGTCCTTCGCCGGCAGCTCACGGCAGGCCCGTGCGATCCTGCAGGGTCTCAAGGCAGATGTGGTTACCTTCAATCAGGTACCCGATGTCGATGTGCTGGCCAAGAATGGCCTGATCCGTGCCGACTGGCAACAGGCCCTGCCCAACAACAGCTCGCCCTACTACAGCACCATCGCGTTCCTGGTGCGCAAGGGCAACCCCAAGAACATCAAGAACTGGGACGATCTGGTTCGCGATGATGTGAGCCTCGTGTTCCCCAACCCCAAGACCTCGGGCAATGCACGCTACAGCTACCTGGGTGCCTGGCTCTATGCCAACGAGAAGTTCAATGGCGACGAGGCCAAGACCCAGGAATTCGTCGGCAAACTTCTGTCCAACGTCGAAAGCTTCCCTACCGGGGGCCGCGGCGCGACCGTCGCCTTTGCCCAGAACAATCAGGGTGACGTGCTGCTGACGTTCGAATCCGAAGTCAACAATATCGCCAACAGCGATGAGTTCAAGGCCGAGGAGTTCGAGGTCGTGGTGCCGCCGGTCAGCGTGCTGGCCGAATTCCCGGTTGCCGTGGTGGACAAGGTCGTCGATGAGAAAGGCACCCGCGAACTGGCCACCGAATACCTCCAGTACCAGTACACGCCTGAAATCCAGGCCCTGCTGGCCGGTTTCAACTACCGTGTGCATGATGCCGAGGCCCTCAAGGCCAATGCCGACCGCTTCCCCGAGATTCGCCTGCTCAATCCGCAGGAATTGATCGGTTCCTGGGACAAGATCACCGAAACGCATTTTGCCTCGAACGCCCAGCTCGACCAACTGCTGGCTGCCGGCAAGAAGTAAACTACCGGTCTTCTTCACCGTAAGGATCGCCTGATGCGCTTGACCGCTGCATCAGGCGTTGCATATTTCATGCCCCGCTTTTTTCTGCGCCACCCTACCCTGCCCGGCTTCGGACTGAGTTTCGGTGTCAGCACCCTGTTCATCTCGCTGGTCATCCTGCTGCCGCTGTCGGCGTTGCTGGTCTATGTCAGCGATATGAGCTGGAATCAGTACTGGCGCGCCGTCACCGACGCCCGTGTGCTGGCCAGCTACCGGGTCACCATTTCCAGTGCATTCTGGTCCACGGTCTTCGTCACCCTGGTCGGCATGCTGCTGGCCTGGATACTGGTGCGCTACGATTTTCCGGGGCGGCGCCTGCTCGATGCCCTGATCGACCTGCCCTTTGCCCTGCCCACGGCGGTGGCCGGCCTGACACTGGCCGTGCTGCTGTCCCCCAATGGCTGGCTGGGCCAGTGGTTCGCGCCCTATGGCATCAAGATCGCCTACGCCTATCCGGGCCTGGTGATCGCCATGATCTTCACCAGCCTGCCCTTCATCGTACGCTCGATCCAGCCCGTGCTGGCCGATATCGGTACCGAATATGAGGAGGCAGCCCAATCACTCGGTGCGGGGCATGCACAGGTGTTTTTCCGAGTCATCCTGCCAGCCCTGACGCCAGCGCTCATGACCGGGATGTCGCAGGCCTTCATCCGCAGTCTCGGGGAGTTCGGCGCAGTTGTCATGATCGCCGGCAACATTCCCTTCAAGACAGAAGTGACCTCGCTGATGATTTTCTTCAGGCTGGCCGAATACGAGTACGGCATGGCTGCCGCCATTGCCTCAGTGGTACTCGCGGCCTCGCTGCTGCTGCTGTTCGGCCTGCAATGGCTGCAGGGCTGGATACTGCCCTGGCAGAAAGGAAAGCAGTCATGATGCGCAAACCCCGCACCTGGCAACAATGGACGCTGATCGCCCTCGGGGTAAGCGTGGCGGGTCTGTTGCTGGTCCTGCCCCTGACCCTTATTTTCGTCAAGGCGTTCAGCGCGGGCTGGGCGGCATTCGTCGACAACGTGCTCGACGGCGACATGCGCCATGCCATCGGCCTGACGCTGCTGGCTGCCGTCATTACCATTCCGATCAATGTCGTCTTCGGTATCCTGCTGGCCTGGTGCGTGACGAACTACGACTTCCGGGGCCGCCGCCTGCTGATGACGCTGATCGACATTCCCTACGCGACCTCGCCGGTCGTGGCCGGCCTGTGCTATCTGGTGGTCTATGGCATGGAGAGCACTTTCGGCGGCTGGCTCTACCGTCACGATATCCAGCTCATGTTCGCCTGGCCGGGCATCGTCATGGTGACGATTTTCGTGACATCGCCTTTCGTGGCACGAATATTGATCCCGCTGATGCAGTCGCAGGGCTCGGACGAGGAACATGCCGCTCTGACGCTCGGTGCCAGCGGCTGGCAGATCTTCAGCCGGGTCACGCTGCCCAAGATCAAGTGGGCGCTGCTCTATGGCGTGGCGATTACCAATGCCCGTGCCGTGGGCGAGTTCGGCGCGGTGTCGGTGGTGTCCGGAGCCATCCGCGGCAAGACCCTGACGCTGCCCCTGCTGATCGAGCAGCTCAACGATGACAACAAGGCCGTTGCAGCCTTTACGGCGGCTGCGCTGCTGACCTCCATCGCCCTGCTGACGCTGATGGTCAAGACCGGGATGGAATGGCGTCAAGAGGCCCGGGCACGGGCTGGTTGAGGTGTGAAGCCGCGTCTTTTGCGGCATCGTTTCTCTGTGAGTGCCCAGATATTTTGGCACTGGCACTGGCAGTCAGCCGATGCCGCTGGCCTTCTTCCACTTGCGCAGCCGGCCACGTGCGTTGGCATACGGCGATGCGGTATTGAGCTGGATCATCCGACCCAGGGTATATTTTTCATACCAGGGTGTGCCATACAGAGCCGCATCGCTTTCCGCCTCGACCAGCGAGAGGATGCGGCCATGCACTTGCTCGAATTGCTGCAGCAGTTCGGGATAGGCGACATTCGCCTGATCGGCATAGAATTTTTGCGCCAGGCGTCCCAGCTCATTCCACTTGTAGCCGGTCTCGGGAAAATCCACCGGCTGTCCACTGGACCTGGCATTGCACCATTTCAGTACCAGCAGGTTCCAGCCGATCAGGTATGCAACGAGATCGGCCACGCTCATGTAGGTGCCCTGGGCATGTCCCTCCATGGTGGCAATACGGGCATACTCGGGCGGAATGCTGGCAAGATCAGTTGCCAGCTTCCGGTAGGTCGTGCGGATCGCATCAAGCAGCGCCTGCCTGTTTTGCGGTACGGCCACGGCCGTTGCCCCTGGCGTCGGAATTACTGCAGCAAGCTGCGCAGCATCCAGGCGTTCTTTTCGTGTATGTCGAGGCGGCGCGTGAGCAGGTCGGCGCTGGGCTGGTCATTGGCCTCGTCGACATGCTTGAAGGCGGCACGGGCGGTCTTGGCAACCGATTCGTTCCCCTTGACCAGCAGGCGAATCATGTCCAGTGCCTCAGGAACCGATTCAGGCTCCTCGATCGAACTCAGCTTGCTGTATTCGCGGTAGGTACCGGGGGCATAGTGACCCAGGGCACGGATACGTTCGGCGATTTCGTCGAGGGCATTCCACTGCTCGGTGTATTGCTCCATGAACATGGTATGCAGGGTATTGAACAGGGGACCGGTCACATTCCAGTGGAAATTGTGGGTCATCAGATACAGCGTGTACGAATCCGCCAGCAACTTGGACAGTTCCTGAGCGATGGCGGCACGATCCTTGTCGGAAATGCCGATATCGATCCGTACCGAGGCCGTCGTGGCGGTACGCTTGGTAGTGGATTTGGATGCTTTGGCCATGGACATGCTCCTGTATTTTTCAAAAAAGGCGATGCACCGCCCTTGACTGATGAGTGTCGCGATACGCTGTTATGCGCCGCGTACGACTAGGATACTACTGCTGCTGCCAGCTCACCCGTTTCGGTGACGCCCTCCAGCATCGTGACGCCAGGCAATCCGCACGCCAGTACCGACTCGGACAGCTTCTGGATCGCGGCCAGGCGGGGAAAGCTTTTGCGCCATGCCAGTACGATACGACGTTCCGGTACGGGCTGCTCGAACGGGATATAGCTCAGCAGCTCCGGCCCGCTGTGTGGCAAACTCATCGATGAGGCGGGCAGTACGGTTACACCGATACCTGCCGCCACCATGTGCCGTATGGTTTCGAGCGAGGAACCTTCAAAGGTGCGCTGGATGCCATCGCTGCTGGCGGAATAGCCAGACAGTTCCGGGCAGACTTCCAGTACCTGATCCCTGAAACAGTGGCCATTCCCCAGCAGCAGCATGGTTTCATCTTTCAGCTCTTCCGCACCAATGCTGCGACGCTCCGACCAGGGGTGCCCGCACGGCACTGCCACGGTGAATGGCTCATCGTACAACGGTCGCAGCGTGAGTCCTGCTTCGGGCAGCGGCAATGCCATGATGGCGCAGTCGAGTTCTCCCTGGCGCAGCAATTCGATCAGCTTGGAAGTAAAGTTCTCCTGCAGGATCAACGGCATCGTCGGGGTGCGGCGGATCTGTTCAGGCACCAGCCTGGGCAGCAGATAAGGACCAATGGTATGGATCACGCCGACACGCAGCGGCCCGATCAGGGGATCATGCCCCTGGCGGGCGATTTCCCTGAGGTTGGCACTTTCCTCAAGGACCTTCTGGGCCTGTGCCACGATACGCTCGCCGATGGGTGTGACGGAGACTTCGCTGCCACCCCGTTCGAACAGCGTAACCTCAAGTTCGTCTTCCAGCTTGCGGATGGCGACCGACAGGGTCGGCTGGCTGACGAAACAGGCTTCGGCCGCACGGCCGAAGTGTCGTTCCCTGGCGACCGCCACGATATATTTCAATTCGGTCAGAGTCATTTTCTTCAAGTCCTCAAATAGTCTTCCCTGCCGCGCAGCCAGCGCTGCAGGTGAGCCCGTGCGGCCTCTGGACAGGCCTGCCTCAGATAGGATGCGGCATCGCGGGCCTGCTCGGCCAGCTCCGCGTCTGCCTGCAGATCGGCAAAACGCAGCAATGCCACACCCGACTGCCGGACGCCCAAAAATTCGCCCGGCCCCCGCAGCTCCAGATCCCTGCGGGCAATCTCAAAACCATCTTCCGTCTCGAACATGGCACGCAGCCGTTGGCGCGCCACTTGCGACAGCGGTGCCTGGTACAGCAGCACGCAGATCGAGGCTGCGCTGCCGCGCCCCACCCGCCCGCGCAACTGATGCAGTTGCGCCAGTCCGAACCGTTCGGCATGCTCGATCACCATGGTGCTGGCATTGGGCACATCCACACCCACCTCGATCACGGTGGTGGATACCAGAATGTCCATCTGCCCGGCCCTGAATGCATCCATGATGGCGCTTTTCTCGGCCTGGGGCAGACGGCCATGGACCAGGCCGATACGCAATTCAGGCAAAAGCACCTGCAGGCCGGCATGGGTATCCACGGCATTCTGCAGGTCGAGGGCCTCGCTTTCCTCGACCAGCGGGCAGACCCAGTAGGCCTGTCGGCCCGCACGCACCGCGTCGGCCAGGTATTCGGCCAGTTCGCCGCGGCGATGCTCGGCAATCAGCTTGGTCTTGACAGGCGTGCGCCCGGGCGGAAGCTCATCGATGACAGACACATCGAGATCCGAGAAATAAGTCATGGCGAGCGTGCGCGGAATCGGCGTGGCGCTCATCATCAACTGGTGTGGCAACACGGCCCCCTCGTCGGGAGCCTGTTCGCCCTTGCGCCCGAGCGCGAGGCGCTGCCCCACGCCAAAGCGATGCTGCTCATCCACGATCACCAGCCCCAGTCGATTGAACGACACCTTGTCCTGGATGAGTGCCTGCGTACCGATCACCAGCGCAGCCTCACCGGACTCGATAGCGGCCTGGGCAAGGCGGCGCGCCTTCTGGCCCAGTCGGCCATTGAGCAGCACGGTGGTCACACCCAGCGGTGCCAGCCAGCTGTCGAGCTTGAGATAATGTTGCTCGGCCAGGATTTCGGTCGGAGCCATGAGGGCCACCTGCGCACCCGCGGCAATCGCCTGTACGGCCGCCAGTGCCGCCACCACAGTCTTGCCGCTGCCTACATCCCCTTGCAGCAGACGATGCATGGGATGGGTGCGAGCCATGTCCTGGCAAATATCGTCGACCACCCTGCGCTGGGCGGCAGTCAGGGCAAAAGGCAGGCGGGCCAGCAGGCGGGCCGGCAGCGTACCGGCATCCTGGGCCACGACCAGAGGCCAGGCCTGCTGGTGTTGCCTGAGGGCACGTGCTTCGGCCATGGACAGTTGCTGGGCAAGAAGTTCGTCGAACTTGACGCGCAGCCAGGCCGGATGCGTCTGGGATTCCATGCCATCGCCGGTATCACCCGGGCCGGGCGTATGCAATTGCGAGACAGCATCGCCGAATGGCATCAGTCCATAGCGCTCGCGTACGCTTTCAGGCAAGGGATCGCTCAGGTCTGCCTGGGCCAGCGCATGCAGTACCGCCTGGCGCAGCACCGGCTGGGACAGACCCGATGTGGTGGGATACACCGGCGTCAGGACTTCGGGCAGCGGTATCTCGCTGCGCCGGACGCGAGGATGTACCATTTCACAACCCCACAGGCCGCCGCGAACTTCACCCAGCGCACGGACACGCATGCCGGGTTCGACCTGCTTGACCTGGCTGGGATAGAAATTGAGCCAGCGCAGCGTGATTTCCGCATCGCCATCACTCAGCACGGCCTTGAGCTGCTTGCGTGGCCGGTAGCTTACCTCGTGACTGAGTATCTCGCCCTCGACCTGCGCCGAGCTACCTGGGCGCAGGGCACGCACAGGCACGATACGGGTCTCGTCTTCGTAGCGCAGGGGAAAGTGCAGGACGAAATCCATCGGTTCGACCAGTCCGAGCTTGCGGAACAGGCGACCCGTTGCAGATTTTTCATCAGGTGCGCTGTGCCGCCGCTGACGCGCAGCGGGACGGACAGCATGCGCCCCTCCCTTCGCCACGGGCATGTCGGCACAGCCTTGCGCCATCAGAGGACAATGATGGCTTCTACTTCGAACTGGGCACCCTTGGGCAGGCTGACGACACCTACCGTGGAGCGGGCCGGGTATGGCTGCGGAATCAGTTCCGACATGATGGCGTTGGCTGCCGCAAAGCGCTCAAGATCGGTGAGGAACAGGGTCAGCTTGACGATGTTCTCGAGCGTACCGCCCGCCGCTTCGATCACGGCCTGCATATTGGCGAATGCCTGGCGTACCTGGGCCTCGAAATTCTCGGCAACCAGTTCGCCGGTCTCGGGCTCGAGACCGATCTGGCCGGACAGGTAGACCGTACGGCCAGCGGGGGCTTCGACAGCCTGGGAGTAAGGGCCGACAGCGGCCGGGGCGGCATTGGTCTGGATGATTTTCTTGCTCATGACAGCTCCATTAATAAATGACTATTGCAGTTTAATATGCAATAGTCATTTTTAACAGCCTTCCCGGCAGCGGGCCGACTCTTTATTTCTCGACGAAGGCGCGCTCGATGACGTAGTCACCGGGTTGGCCGACGCCGGGCGATACCACGAAACCGCTGCCATCGAGCATCGCACACAGATCGTTCAGCATCTGCGGGCTGCCGCACAGCATGACACGATCATGCTCCGGATTCAGTTGCGGCAGACCGATGTCCTGGGCCAGCTTGCCGCTTTCGATCAGGGTCGTGATCCGGCCGGTGTTGCGGAATTCCTCGCGGGTCACCGTCGGGTAGTAGATCAGCTTCTCACGAACGACATCGCCAAAAAACTCGTTGTCGGGCAGTTCTTTTTCGATGAAATCGGCATAGGCCAGCTCGCTCACCCAACGCACGCCATGGATCAGCACGATCTTGTCGAATCGATCGTAGACCTCGGGATCCTTGATGATGCTCATGAACGGTGCCAGGCCGGTACCCGTGCCCAGCAGATAGAGATTCTTGCCGGGTTTGAGATCATCGACCACCAGCGTGCCGACAGGCTTCTTGCTGACCAGGATCTCATCACCGACCTGCAGATGCTGCAACCGCGAGGTCAGCGGGCCATCGGGTACCTTGATGCTGAAGAACTCGAGGTTTTCCTCGTAGTTGGCGCTGGCGATGCTGTAGGCGCGCATCAGCGGCTTGCCATTGACCTCCAGACCGATCATCACGAAATGGCCGTTGTGAAAGCGCAGGGCCGGATCGCGAGTCGTGGTGAAGGTGAAGAGCGTGTCGTTCCAGTGGTGAACGCTCAAGACGCGTTCGGTATTAAAGGCGGCCATGAATCAGATGTCTGCAAGAAAGTTAGGGGAATAGCGTGCACCCCTATTCTACCCGGTAGTTCCGAGAAGGATAATTGTTCCGCCCGTGCGGAAATAAGCTTATGTACGCTTTATAGTCCCTCCCGGGGCGCATCGTCATGACACGGATCAAACATTTACGCGATGCCCTCTCGATATCGATGCTGCCATAAAGCAGAAATCACTGATAACATTGATATTCATTATTAGACTTGCGTTTTCTCAAGCCACCATCACGGAGACATGATGATTCCTGCCCGCCTGTTGTCGCCCACCCTCCTAGCCGCCGTGCTCAGCCTGCCTATCCATGCCGCCGGCGCGGCCGAAGTCAACCTCTACACCACACGCGAGCCCGCCCTGATCCAGCCCCTGATCGACAGTTTCACCAACGAAACGCAGATCAAGGTCAATACCGTATTCCTCAAGGACGGCCTGCTCGAGCGCGTCAAGGCGGAAGGCGACAAATCGCCGGCCGACGTGCTGATGACCGTCGATATCGGCAATCTGCTCGACCTGGTCGAGGGCGGCGTGACACAGCCGATCGAATCCACCGTATTGCAGGAAACGATTCCAGCCAACCTGCGCAGCCCAGACAATGACTGGTTCAGCCTGTCCCTGCGTGATCGTGTGCTGTATGCCGACAAGGATCTGGACATTACCGAGTTCAACTATGAAGACCTTGCAGATCCGCGCTGGAAGGGCAAGGTCTGCATCCGTTCCGGACAGCATCCCTATAACACGGCCTTGATCGCCGCCATGATCTCGCATCATGGTGCAGAAGCGACCGAAACCTGGCTGCGCGGCGTCAAGGACAACCTGGCCCGCAAGGCCACCGGCGGCGACCGCGACGTGGCCCGCGACATTCTGGGAGGCATCTGCGATATCGGCATCGCCAATGCCTACTATGTAGGCCGCATGAAAAACAGCGAACCCGGCACCGACAACTACAAGTGGGGCGAAGCCATCAAGGTGATCCGTCCGACGTTCGAAGGCACAGGCGGCGGCACGCATGTCAATGTCAGCGGCGCAGCCGTTGCCCGACATGCCCCCAACAAGGCCGAAGCCGTGCAGTTGCTGGAGTACCTGGTGTCCGACAAGGCGCAGCAGCTCTACGCCGGTGCCAACTACGAGTATCCGGTCAAGGCAGGCGTCGAACTCGACCCTGTGGTCGCCAGCTTCGGCGAACTCCAGGTTGACGCCATCCCGGTCAGCGACATTGCCAAGAATCGCAAGCTCGCCAGCGAACTGGTCGACAAGGTCGGCTTCAACAACTGACGTGTCACTGTCCCGTCTCTCGCGCCACGGGTGGCAGGTGCCACCCGTGCTGATCGCCGCCTGTGTCCTGATTCCCATTGTTTCGCTGGCTGTTTCGGCCCTGTCCGGCAATCCGGCGCATTGGGCACACCTGGCCAGCCACGTACTGCCCGAAGCGCTTTCCAATACGCTGATCCTGCTATTGGCTGTGGGTGTGATCGTGACCCTGCTGGGCACCGTCACCGCCTGGCTGGTCACGGCCTATGATTTTCCTGGACGGCGCATCCTTTCGTGGGCATTGCTGCTGCCGCTGGCCGTTCCCTCCTACATCATCGCGTTTTCGTATGTGGACCTGATGCACCCGCTTGGGCCCATACAGGGTACCCTTCGTGCCGCCCTGGGCATCGACAGCCCAAGAGGACTCCGGCTACCGGATATCCGATCACTGACGGGCTGCATCCTGGTACTCGGTTTCGTGCTTTACCCCTATGTTTACCTGACGACCCGGATCATGTTCCAGACCCAGGCCGCCAGCCTTATCGAGGCCGCACGCATGCTGGGTGCCCGGCCACTGACCGTTTTTGTCCGGGTGGCCCTGCCGCTGGCGCGTCCAGCCATTGCGGTCGGCGTCAGCCTGGCGTTGCTGGAAGCCATGAACGACATCGGTGCCTCCGAGTTCCTGGGCGTGCAGACCGTGACCGTGGCGATCTACAGCACCTGGATCTCGCGCTCCGACCTGCCGGGTGCGGCACAGATCGCACTGGTCATGCTGGTACTTGTACTGGCACTCATCCTGCTGGAACGCCACGGCCGCCGGCACCAGCGCTTTGCCACGGCACGGCGTGCGCAACCCCTGCGCCCGATACGTCTGAGCCGCAGGGCCGGCCTGCTGGCCTTGCTGGCCTGCCTGCTGCCTGTCGTTCTCGGGTTCGCCGCGCCGGCCCTGCATCTGCTGCACGAAACATTCAAGCGCCTGCAGCATGAGCTTCCTTCACGCCAGTTGTTCGACAGCCTCGCCAACACGCTGCAGGTCTCGGCGCTGGCGACCGTACTGACCGTTGCCTGCGGGTTGCTGGTCGCCTGGGCCGGACGCGGTGCCTGGCGCAGCGGCGGCACATCCTCCGCCGGACTGGCCGCTCGCTTTGCCAGCCTTGGCTATGCAATACCCGGTACGGTACTTGCCATTGGCCTGCTGGCACCGCTGGTAGCATTCGATCATGCCCTGTCCGGACTGCTGGGACTATGGAACGACCGTGCGCCGCAATTGATTCTCATGGGCTCCATGGGCGGCCTGGTCATCATCTACATGTTGCGCTTCATGGCGATTGCCGTAGGCGGCATCGAATCCGGCCTGGAGCGCATTCCCCGCTCACTCGACCATGCGGCCGCCACACTGGGCGAGCGTCCCGGCGGACTGCTGCGTCGCATACACCTGCCGCAACTCTGGCCGGCGATTGCTGCAGCGGCCCTGCTGGTGTTTGTCGACACCATGAAGGAATTGCCGGCTACTCTGCTGCTGCGACCACTCAATTTCGATACCCTGGCCACCTGGCTGTATGCCGAAGCCGCACGCGGCACGTACGAAGAAGGTGCCATTGCGGCACTGGGCATCGTACTGGCCGGCCTGCTGCCCGTCATCCTGCTGGCCAGGGTCAATCGTCCTGCGCCCTAACCGCGATCCTCACCTCATGCCTTCCTATCTCACCCTTGAACATCTGCACCTGGCCTATCCCAATGGACGGTCGCGCTGGCACAGCGTGGTGCATGACCTGGACCTGAGTCTCGAGCAAGGGGAAATCGCCAGTCTGCTGGGCGAATCCGGCTGCGGCAAGACAACCATCCTGCGGGCCGTGGCAGGCCTCGACATGCCACGCTCGGGCCGTATCGTGCTTGACGGGCAGGAACTGGTGAATGATGGCTGTTTCGTTCCGCCAGAGCAGCGGCGCATCGGCATGATGTTCCAGGACTATGCCCTGTTTCCTCATCTGGACATCCGGGCCAACATCGGCTTCGGCATCCGACGCCTGCCAGCCGTGCAGCGTGCAGACAGGATTGCCGAAATGGCCCGGCTCGTCGGCCTCGAGCACAGCCTGGACAAATACCCGCACGAACTGTCCGGCGGGCAGCAGCAACGCATTGCACTGGCTCGCGCCATGGCACCGAGCCCTCGCCTGCTGTTGCTCGACGAACCCTTTTCCAGCCTCGATATCCATACCCGCGAGAGACTGGCTTTTGAAGTACGCGACATCCTCAAGGAAACCGGCACCACCGCGCTGCTCGTCACCCACAGTCAGGCCGAGGCCTTCGCTATCTCGGATTCGGTCGGGCTGATGCATGAAGGCAGGATCGTGCAGTGGGATACCCCTTACGGGCTGCACCACCACCCTGCCAGCGATTATGTCAGGCGCTTCATCCGCCACGGCGATGCGCTGGAGGATCGGCGCAACGAGATCTTCCAGCGCGCGCGCCCGGAGGTTGCAGCTCAGGAAAGTAGCGACAGCCAGGGCATATTGGCCTAGGGGTTGTGCGGCCCATCACCACCGGCGTGCATGACATATTCGTCCTGGCCGGTGATTTCCTCACGCTGCTCGTGAACGATCACGAATCCGTGGGATTGATAGAAGCGGACACTGGCCTCGTTGGCCTTGTAGACAGAAAGTGTCATGCGGGCTTTGCCAGCCATGGCATGTACCATCAGGGCACTTCCGACTCCCCGCCCCTGCATGCCAGGCACCACGAAAATCGCGGCCAGCCGATCATCCCCAAGCAGTGCATAAAATCCGATCACCTGCGAATGCTCTTCATAGACATATACGGCTGCGGCCGGCAGGTATAGATTGCGCATGTTTTCCAGCTGCGCACGCCAGAATTCAGGATCGACGAAGTCATGCGCCGCGACGGATGCTGACAGCCATACATCCAGCACCGACTCTACGTCAGTCTCTGCAAGTGCCCGGATCATCGCTCAACCCTGCATGCCGTACTCATTCCATGTCCAGTTCACGCAGCTTGCGGGTAATGGTGTTGCGCCCCAATCCCAGCCGACTGGCCGCCTCGACGCGGCGATTTCGGCAATGCTCGAGTCCGGCTGCCAGCACCAGGCGTTCGAATTCCCGGGTCATGCTCTGCATGACGGCAGGCTCGCCGCGCTGCAACCGTGTCCGGGCCTCCTGGGTCACCATGTCGTGCCAGTCCGGCAGGCCATGGACACTGCGGATGGCTTCCCGTACCGTATCGGCACGTCCGGCCTGCCCTCCGCCGGTTTGAGGCGGCACCTGGCCGTCAGCGATCTGACCGGGAAGGATCGGCAGGCTGCTGCGCACTTCCGGCGGCAGGTCATGCACTTCGACGATCTGGCTTGGGGCCATCACGGTCAACCAGTGGCAGAAATTCTCGAGCTGGCGCACATTGCCCGGAAATGGGTAGGCGCAGAGCGCTTCCATCGCAGCCGGGCTGAGCTGGCGCACCGGCACGCCCAGCGTCCGCGCGCTGATGGCCAGAAAATGTGCCGTCAGTTCGGGAATATCCTCGGCCCGCTCTCGCAGTGGCGGCAGGCGCAGCCGGATCACGTTCAGGCGGTGGAACAGGTCTTCGCGAAACTTGCCTTCAGCGACGCGTGTTTCGAGCGGCTGGTGCGTGGCGGCGACAATGCGGACATCGACCTGCACCGGCTGGGTACCACCGATCCGGTAGAAGCTGCCTTCCGACAGCACCCGCAGCAGGCGGGTCTGCAGTTCCAGCGGCATGTCGCCGATTTCATCGAGGAACAGCGTACCGCCATCGGCTTCCTCGAAGCGGCCACGGCGCAGCGAATTGGCGCCGGTAAAGGCCCCGCGCTCGTGGCCGAACAGTTCGGCTTCCAGCAGGTCGCGCGGGATGGCAGCGGTATTCAGGGCAATGAAAGGCCGCCCGGAGCGTGCGCCATGTCCGTGCAGGGCACGCGCCACCAGTTCCTTGCCGGTTCCGGATTCGCCGGTGATGAGCACGCTGGCACGCGAAGGTGCCAGGCGTCCGATGGCGCGAAACACTTCCTGCATCGCCGGAGCCTTGCCCAGCAGGAACGTACCGGAGACGTTGCCGGCATCACTGGATTCGGTGCCGCCGTTCGGGCCACTGCCGTCCTCGGCGTCCTGGTGATTGAGGGCCGCCTCGTTCAGTGCTCGGCGGATCAGTGCGACTGCCTCGTTGACATCGAATGGCTTGGCCAGGTAATCGAAGGCACCGCCCTGGAATGCCGCCACCGTGCTGTCCAGGTCGGTATAGGCCGTCATGATGATGACAGGCAGATCAGGATATTCCCGCTTGAGTCGTTCCAGCAGATTCAGTCCCGATTCTCCGGGCATCCGGATATCCGAAATCAGTGCGCCGGGATGGTCGTGGCCTGGCAGTTCAGCCAGGGCCTTGAGCACCGATGCCGCATCGGAAAAGCTGCGGGACTCGATACCGGCCCGCATCAGGGATTTTTCCAGAACCCATCGGATAGCCTGGTCATCATCCACGATCCATACAGTATTCATGGCCGCTCCATGGGTAAAAGTATTCTGAATTCGGTATGGCCCGGCTCGGACTCGAACTCGACCACACCGCCATGTTGCTGCACGAAGTCCTGCGCCAGGTTTAGGCCCAGGCCGGTACCACTGGCTCGACCTGTGACCAGGGGATGGAATACGCGCTCCTGGATTTCAGGAGGTACGCCGGGCCCATTGTCGATGACAGATACCACCAGAACCAGCCGATGTCGACGATCCATCAGCACCTGCTGGCGTGCCACGCGGGTACGCAGCGTGATCAGGCCGCCTGGTGGTTCCTGTTCGCACAGGACCTGTGCCGCATTGCGGATCACGTTGAGCAGCACCTGCATCAGCCGTGCGCCGTCCCCTGGAAAATCGGGAATCGATGCATCGTAATCGCGCCGGATATCCAGCCCGTACTGGCTGAACTCGGCACGCACCAGCATGGCCGCCTTTTCGCACAGCTCATGAATGTTGAGCATGGCAAAGTGCAGCGGTGCACGCTGCGGTGCCAGCAGCCGATCCACCAGGGATTGCAGCCGATCGGCTTCCGAAATGATGACCTGCGTGTATTCCTTGAGCTGGCGATCGTCCAACTCGGCTTCCAGCAACTGGGCGGCACCTCGCACGCCACCCAGCGGATTCTTGACTTCATGCGCGAGATTGCGCAGCAACTCGCGATTGCTACCGGCCTGCTCATACATCTGCTGGTTGCGCTCGGCCAGCAGTTGCTGCTCGATTTCCCGCAACTCGAGCATGACGGGCCAGGGTTGTTCATAGAGTGCCACGATGGACGCAAACACCGGCGTCGTTTCATGACCCTTGCGCAGATTGAAGAGCTGGCGCCGGTCAATGAATTGACCGGCGCATGCTTCTTTTAGTGATGCGTCCAGATCGGCACTTTCCGTCACCAGCGAGGTGCAGGACACGCCTTGCAGGACCTTGCGCGAACGGCCCAGCAGATTTTCTGCCGCACCGTTGGCGTACTGGATGTCCCCTTGAGCATCGACCAGCAGGATCGATGTAGCGAGCAGATCAAACGCATCCAGGTTCATTTGATCGCTCCAGGTCATGGTTGTGATGCGTGGATCAGTTGCTGTAGTACAGATCAAACTCGACCGGGTGCGGGGTCATGCGCAGGCGCGTGACTTCGTCCATCTTGAGGGCGATGTAGGCATCGATCGCGTCGTTGCTGAACACACCGCCACGGGTCAGGAACTCGCGGTCCTTGTCGAGTGCAGCCAGCGCTTCTTCCAGCGATGCGCACACGGTCGGGATCTTGGCATCCTCTTCCGGCGGCAGATCGTACAGGTTCTTGTCGGCCGGATCACCGGGGTGGATCTTGTTCTGCACACCGTCCAGACCTGCCATCATCAGGGCCGAGAATGCCAGGTAGGGGTTGGCCAGGGGATCCGGGAAACGGGCTTCGATACGGCGGGCCTTGGGGCTGTCCACATAGGGAATGCGGATCGAGGCCGAACGGTTGCGTGCCGAATAGGCCAGCTTGACCGGGGCTTCGAAGCCGGGCACCAGGCGCTTGTAGGAGTTGGTACCGGGGTTGGTGATGGCATTCAGTGCGCGGGCGTGCTTGATGATGCCGCCGATGTAGTACAGCGCAAACTCGGACAGACCGGCATAGACGTTGCCTGCAAACAGGTTCTGGCCATCTTTCCAGATCGACTGGTGCACGTGCATGCCGGAGCCGTTGTCGCCGAGGATGGGCTTGGGCATGAAGGTCACGGTCTTGCCATAGGCAGCCGCCACGTTCCAGATCGTGTATTTCATGATCTGGTTCCAGTCAGCGCGCTCGACCAGCGTGCTGAACCGGGTACCGATTTCACATTGACCGGGGCCTGCCACTTCGTGGTGGTGGATTTCGACCGGCACGCCCTGCTGCTCGAGCAGGATGCTCATTTCGGAGCGCAGATCCTGGAACGAATCGGTCGGGGGCACGGGGAAATAGCCGCCCTTGACGCGGGGACGATGGCCCATATTGCCACCGGGATAGTCGGTGCCGGAGGACCAGGCACCTTCTTCGGAACGGATCTTGACGAAGCTGCCGGACGGGTTGCTGTCCCAGGTCACGCCATCGAAAACGAAGAACTCGGGCTCGGGACCGAAGAAAGCCGTGTCGCCGATGCCGGTCGACTTCAGATAGGCTTCAGCGCGCTTGGCCAGCGAACGGGGATCACGATCATAGCCCTGCATGTTCGAAGGTTCGATCACATCGCAGGTCAGGATCAGCGTGGTTTCTTCACGGAACGGATCCAGGCGGGCGGTACTCAGGTCGGGCGAAAGCATCATGTCGGATGCTTCGATACCCTTCCAGCCGTGAATCGAGGAACCGTCGAAAGCCTGGCCGCTTTCGAGCTTGCCTTCATCGATTTCGCCGGTGGGAACGGTCACGTGGTGCTCGCGGCCGATGGTATCGGTGAAGCGGAAATCGACGAACTTGACTTCATGCGTCTCGATTTGCTTCAGAACGTCTTGAGTGGTCGCCATGATAGCTCCATAAAGAAAATAGCGATTCGGATGTGAGATGGCAGGTCGCCTTCCACCTTATGCTCCGGCTGGAACATGTTGCTTCAGCGCCCAGGCACAGATTATCAAGCAAAAAGCGTGCCAACTTGAAAGAACGGAGAATATGCATCAAACCGGGCGTTTTTCTGGCCACGACAGGATTGCCCGCACCATCTGCATGCACAGGCACCCAATGAAAGCACCACAATGGTGCTGCAAGTGCAAGCAGCACCATATTAGTGCAACACTTCGGATCAGGCCAGAAAGATTTCCTGCAGATCGTTCAGGAAGCGCCATCCCAGCGGCGTCGCCATCAGCCGCGTCGGATCCGTATCCAGCAGCCCCTTGCGGGCGGCCTCTTCCATCATCCTGGCGATGTTGGCCAGGGGAATGCCCGTACGCTCCTCGAACCAGGCCGTCGGAACCCCGCGACGCAGGCGCAATGCATTGAGCATGAATTCGAAAGGCAGTTCATCCAGCGCTGGCTGGCGTATTTCGGCAATATGCCCTCCTTGCCCCGCCAGCGCGGCATCGATCCAGCTCTGGGGCTGCTTCAGGCGAGCCTGACGAACAATACGGTCATGGAAGGTCAATTTGCCATGCGCTCCCGGGCCGATGCCAAGGTAGTCGCCAAATTCCCAATAGTTGCGGTTGTGCAGACACTGCTGGCCCGGCCGTGCATAGGCAGAGATTTCATAGCGTTCGAAACCGGCCTGTGCCATGCGCGACTCCAGCATTTCCTGCATGCCGGCGGCACTGTCCTCGTCGGGCAGCACCGGCGGGTACTTGGCAAATACGGTATTGGGTTCCAGTGTCAGGTGGTACAGCGACAGGTGTGATACCCCGCTACCCAGGGCCGTTTCAAGATCAGCTCGGCACTGTGCCTCACTCTGCCCCGGCAAGGCGTACATCAGGTCCAGATTGACGCGACCGACCAATCGCAGGGCAATCTCGATCGCCGCCCGTGCCTGGTCGCTGTCATGCACGCGGCCCAGGGCCTGCAAGTGGACGTCATTGAAACTCTGAATGCCCAGCGAAATGCGGTTGACGCCGGAGGCCGCATAGGCGGCAAAGCGCGCAGCCTCGACCGTGCCCGGATTGGCCTCCATCGTGACCTCGGCATCCGGCAGCAGGTTCAGGCGTGCACGCACCATGGCCAGCATGCGGTCCAGCGCCTGTGCAGACAGCAGGCTGGGGGTACCGCCGCCGATGAAGACAGAGATGACCTGGCGACCCCAGATATCGGGCAACGCTCCTTCCAGATCAGCCTGCAGCGCCTGCAGATACGCCTCTTCGGGCAAATCTGCGCCGGCCTGGTGCGAGTTGAAATCACAATAAGGGCATTTGCGTACACACCAGGGCACATGAATATAGAGAGACAGCGGTGGCAAACTGTGCATCTGCAGCCTGCCCTGATGCGCATCCGCCTGTGCCGACGCCATGCGCGCCAGCGGAATCACACGCATGACCTGCGGGCTGCTCATGTCGTCTGGCCCAGTTGGACCAGCAGTTGCTGCCAGGCCCGGGCCCGGTGGCTGATCTGGTTCTTGCGGACGGGTTCCAGTTCGGCTGCGGCACAGCCTTCGCTTGCCAGGAAAAACAAGGGATCATAGCCAAAGCCATGCGTACCGCGAGGCGCCTCGGCGATCTCTCCCTGCCAGAGACCTTGCGCAACCAGCGGCAGTGGATCCTCGGCATGCCGTACCAGCGCCAGCACCGCGACATAACAGGCCCGGCGGTCCGCATGGCCGGTCAGTTGCGCGAGCAGATGGGCATTGTTGGCGGCATCCGATTTTTCACCCCCGGCTCGCTGCGCATAGCGCGCCGAATAGACGCCGGGCGCACCGCCAAGCGCCTGCACGCACAGGCCCGAGTCATCGGCCAGCGCCGGCAGGCCGGATGCGCGGCTGGCGTGGCGTGCCTTGGCCAGGGCATTTTCGATGAATGTGGGATAGGGTTCTTCGGCCTCGCTGATCTGCAACGCTGCCTGCGGCAGGACTTCGACCCCGTACGGTGCAAGCAGGCCTGAGAACTCCTTGAGCTTGCCGGCATTGTTCGAGGCCAGCACCAGTCTGGAAAACGGAAATTGCAGTGTCATCATCAACCTGTCTTGTCAGTTTCAGGCCAGAATTGTAGCCTGCGGCTGCAACACGCCCACAGGTGGCGACAAAAGCTTGGTATGCTTGCCGTTCTTTTTTTCAGCCCCCATTCAAGCCCCTGCGCACGCCCCGGACCATGTCCCGTTTATACAAATACTTCTTCCGTGGCGTCATCGCCATTCTGCCCCTGGCCCTGACGCTTTACCTGCTCTACATCTTCCTGTTCTGGATGGAGAACATGTCGATGAGCGTACTGCACCCCTTCTTCGGCAATTTCTACATTCCGGGCATGGGGCTGGTGCTGGGTGTGCTCATCATCATGCTGATCGGTTACCTGGCCTCGCTGGAACGGATCCAGAAGCTGTTTCTGCTGGTCGAGCTGCCGTTCAATAACCTGCCGGTGGTCAAGAGCATCTATTCATCGATCAAGAACTTTGCCGACTATTTTTCGAGCAGCACCAAGGCCGGGTCGCAACAGGTCGTGCTGCTGCGCATGCCCGGTCATGAGTTCGAACTGGTCGGCCTGGTCACGCGCCGTGACATGGAGGGTCTGCCCGAGGGGTTCCTGCCGGGAGCGCGGGTGGCTGTCTACCTGCCCATGGGCTATATGATCGGCGGCTACACCATATTCGTGCCTGAGTCATGGGTCCATCCGATCCAGATGTCGGTCGAAGAGGCCATGCGCTCTTCGCTGATTGCCTGGATGGCGCGCGCCGATGCCAGCCAGGCCATGCCTCCGGTTCCGCCCATTCATCCAGAACCCCCGCCTGCCGCCGGCAATGGCGGCGATACACCACCTGCGCCGCCGCCTGCTCAATGACGCCCTGAGCCGTTGCCCCCTGCCGCTGGCGTTTTTGCTGCGGCAATAGGGGCATGCTCGTGGGCATGATCATGGTCATGGTGATGCCCGGATTGCACTTCGGCATGACCGTGCGGGTGAGCATGCTGATGGTCATGCGCAGGTACGGCCGCCCGGCTGGCAGACGGCCGGCGGCCCAGCAGCCTCAGGCCATTGAAGACCACCAGCAGGCTGGCCCCCATGTCGGCGAACACCGCCATCCACATGGTGGCCTGCCCCGCAAAAGCCAGGGCAACGAATACGGCCTTGATCGACAGCGCCAGCGTAATGTTCTGAACCAGGATACGCGATGTCTTGCGCGACAGGGCCACCAGTTGCGGCAACTTGCGCAGGTCATCATCCATGATGGCCACATCGGCAGAGGCAATCGCGATATCCGAACCCAGCGCACCCATCGCAATACCTACGTCTGCCTGCGCCAGGGCAGGAGCATCGTTGATGCCATCGCCCACCATGGCCACACGGCCCCCCTGCTCCTGCAGCGTGCGGATCACGGCCTGCTTGTCTTCCGGCAGCAGGCCGGCACGCACGTCATCCAGGCCTACCGACTCTGCAATCACTGCCGCCACGTGCGGATTGTCACCACTCAGCATCATGGTTTTCACGCCCATGCCATGCAGCGTCACCAGCGCCTCGCGGCTGCTGGGCTTGATCTGGTCAGCCACACCAAACCAGGCCTGGGCCCGACTGCCGTCAGCCAGCAGCACCACCGTTCGTCCCGCCCGTTCGGCCGCTTCGATCTGCGCCAGCACGGCATCAAGGACGATACCGGATTCCCGCATCAGGCGGGCATTGCCGAGCAACCAGCGCTGTCCGCCAATCACGCCCTCGATGCCACCGCCCGCAATGGCTGCGAACTGCTCGACCTCATCGATTACCAGTCCATCCTGCCGTGCCTGCGCCGCAATGGCCTGCGATACCGGATGATCAGACTGTGCCGCCAGGCTGCCCCCCAGCCGCTGGGCTTGAACCGGATCGAGCGTCGCACCGTCAAAGCATTCCATGTCGAGCTGGGCCGGGCGTCCCTGAGTAATGGTGCCGGTCTTGTCGAAGGCCGCCCAGGACAGCATGCGAGCCGTTTCCAGGTAGGCGCCACCCTTGATGAGAATGCCCTGCCGTGCTGCCATGGCCAGACCGCTGACAATGGTGACCGGCGTGGAGATCACCAGCGCGCATGGGCAGGCGATCACCAGCAGCACCAGCGCACGGTAAAGCGCGTCCAGCCAGGGCATGCCCAAGGCCAATGGCGGCACGACAGCCACCAGCAGTGCCACCAGAAATACCGCCGGCGTATAGTAGCGCGCAAAGCGATCGACAAAACGCTGGGTCGGTGCCTTGCTGCCCTGGGCGCTTTCGACCGCTTCGGCCACGCGTGCCAGCGTCGAATCCTGGCTGGTGGACACCGTTTCGAACACCAGCATGCCCGAGGTATTGATGCTGCCGGCATAGAGCATGTCGCCCGGTCGCTTGTCGACCGGCACGCTTTCGCCGGTAATCGGTGACTGGTCAACAGCCGAGACTCCCTCCACCACCCTGCCGTCGAGCGCGATCCGCTCGCCGGGCCGGGCCCGCGCCAGACTGCCGACGGGCACCTGTGCCGTAGGCATATCCAGCCAGTTGCCATCCGCCTGCCGAAGCTGTATTTCATCCGGTGCCAGCGAAACCAGCTCATGGATGGCCGCACGGGCGCGATCCAGCGAGCGAGCCTCGATCAATTCCGCCAGGGTGAAGAGAAACATCACCATGGCAGCCTCGGGCCACTGGCCGATCAGCACGGCCCCTGTCACGGCAATGCTCATCAGGGCATTCATGTTGAGATTGAGGCTGCGGATTGCCAGCCAGCCCTTGCGATAGGTACTCAGGCCGCACAGGCCAATGGATGCGATCGCCAGCACCAGCACCAGCCAGCCCGGCGCATCCAGCCAGTGCGCCACTTCGGCACCGAGCGCAGCCACGCCTGCCACGATCAGGGCGGGCGGAATCCGCGTCATGGGCGGTGCCGTCCGTGGTGCACCCTCCTGTTCGGGCACGCCGGCCAGGCCGATATCCGTCAGCGCCTGCAGGATGGGTGGCAGGCTGCCTGCATCATGCCTGACGGTCAATACGCGCTGGACCAGGTTGAAGTCGAGTTCTCGCACGCTCTCCATGCCGCGCAGGCGATTGCGGATCAAGGCCTCTTCTGACGGACAGTCCATCTGGTCGATGCGTATCCGTGAATGTTCGAGTGGCTGTGTCATGGCGGGGGTTTCCTGTAGGACCGATCTTGCGTATGATCATTAGAAACCCTGAAGCGACTTTAGAGTCAAGCACCAACAGGAGAGACGCGCCATGACACTCAAAATCGGCGAACTGGCCCGGCAAACACACTGCACGGTCGAAACCATCCGCTACTACGAACAGGCCGGCCTGCTGCCCGCGCCACTGCGCAGCAGCGGCAATTACCGGCTCTACAATGACAGTCATATCGAGCGGCTGCACTTCATACGGCATTGCCGTACGCTCGATATATCGCTGGAGGAAATACAGACGCTGCTGGCCTACAAGGATACGCCCGAGCAGGATTGCGCCCATGTCAATGCGCTGCTCGACACCCATATCGACAGGCTGGAAACACATATCGCCACCTTGCTGTCACTCAAGCAGCGCCTGCAGGACCTGCGTGGACAATGCAGCGGCTCTCATCCGGTCGAGAACTGCGGCATCATCCAGGGGCTGGAACACTGTTCCTGCGAAACAGCGGTCAGTCCTGCCTGACCCAGTTGATCTCCAGCGGCTCATCCAGCGCAAAGCGCTGCAGATGGGTGGCGATGACACCCTGCAACCACTCCAGGCGCTCGGCATCCTCGTGGATAGCCTGCAACACCAGGCCTTCATCATCCGCATCGAATACCGCACGGGCCTGGGCATCGAACGGAATCTCGGCGTGCGTCTCGGTCGAAACGACTTCAAACTTGTGCGACCAGTGCTTGCAGAGCTTGAACAGATAGCGTTTGCCCTGTGCGGTCTTGACGTGTGCGATCGATGTCGCCATGCAGTGATCTCCTAGAAAAATCAGTCCAGCAACCGGATCGGTGTGCCCTTCAGCCAGGCAAGGATATCCTCGACCGCATCCGGGTAGTAAATCCGGTAATTGTCCTCGGTAGCATAGCCGATGTGCGGACTGAGCACGGTATTGGGCAATGCAATATAAGGGTTGCCTGGTGACAACGGCTCGTCGGCATAGACATCCAGCCCGGCCCCGGCGATCCTGCCCTCGTGCAGTGCGGCAAACAGTGCTGCCTCGTCTACCAGACCGGCCCGTGAGGTATTGATGAAATAGGCATGTGCCGGCATCCGCGCGATGCTGTCGGCGTCGACGACCCCCCGTGTCCGCTCGCTCAGGACCAGATGCAGGGAAACCGCATCGGCACGCTCGAACAGTTCTGCCTTGCCGACCCGTTGCACGCCCGCCTGGCTTGCGCGCTCATCGGTCAGGTTGGGACTCCAGGCCAGCACCTCCATGCCGAACGCCTGCCCTACCCGCGCCATCCTGCTGCCCAGCTTGCCCAGGCCGACCAGCCCCAGCGTACGCCCCTCCAAAGCGAGGCTCAATTGTGTCTGCCAGCGGCCATCACGCAAGGCCCGGTCTTCCTCGACGATCCGCTTGTGCAACGCCAGCAGCAACGCCCAGGCCAGTTCGGCTGCCGGGCTGCCCTGGGCCCGTGTACCCGAAACAACTATCCCGCGCGACTTGCAGGCAGCGACGTCGATGGCGGCATTGCGCATGCCGGTGGTCACCAGCAATCGCAGCGCCGGCAAGGCTTCCAGCAGCTCGGCCGGAAATGCCATGCGTTCGCGCATCGCCACGATGACTTCGGCGTCGTCCAGTGCCTCACGGGCATCCTGTTCACGCAGAGGCTGGTCAAAAAACACCACCTCGCAGTCAGCAGGCAGGCGTGACCAATCGGCAAAGGCAGGCGCAACGCGCTGATAGTCATCCAGGACAGCGATTTTCATGGGAACTCCGGCAAGGAACTGTGTGGATACTGAAACATAAGGCAGCGGTGTCGCTCACCCCGCAATGCCCATGCTGAAAACAGGGTCAGGAACCCAAGCTTCAATCAGGCAGGCTGTCCAGCCGCTCCAGCCAGGGACGGCGCTGCGCATCGCTCACAAAGCTTGCCTGCAGGCTGTTGCGTGCAATGCGCTTGAGCTCGGCACGGCTCAACGACAGCGCCGCTGCAGTGTCGATGTAGTTCTGCGCCACATAGCCGCCGAAATATGCGGGATCATCCGAGTTGATCGATACATTCAGGCCGGCGTCGAGCAAGGTCTTGAGGTTGTGTTCGGCCAGCGTATCGAAGACCCGCAGCCGGACATTCGAAAACGGGCAGACCGTCAGTGGAATCTGTTCACGCGCCAGGCGCGCCATCAGGGCCGGATCCTCGCTGGCTCGCACACCGTGGTCGATGCGCCGGCTCTGCAGCAGGTCCAGGGCCTCGATGATGTATTCGGGCGGACCTTCCTCGCCCGCATGCGCGACGACCGGCAGGCCCAGCGTGCGGCACTCGGCAAACAGACGCTCGAACTTGGCGGGCGGGTGCCCCAGCTCCGATGAATCCAGCCCCACGCCATGAAGCCGATGCAGGTGCGGGCGGGCCTCGTCCAGCGTGGCAAAGCCCTCCTGCTCGCTCAGGTGGCGCAAAAAGCTCATGATCAGGCGCGTGCTCATGCCCCAGCGCTGTTGCGCTTCGGCACAGGCGCGCTCCAGGCCCCCCAGTACCGTGGCGAAGGGCACACCGCGCACCGTGTGTGTCTGCGGGTCGAAAAACAGCTCGGCATGCACCACGCCATCGGCATGGGCCCGCTCGAGATAGGCCAGCGCCAGATCATGAAAATCCTGCTCATGCAGCAGCACGGCCGCACCCGCATAGTACAGATCCAGGAAGCTCTGCAGATTGTTGAAATCGTAGGCCGCGCGCGTCTCCTCGACGCTGTCCCATGGGAGTGGCACCGAATTGCGACGGGCCAACTCGAACATCATTTCGGGTTCCAGCGTGCCTTCGATATGCAAATGCAGTTCGGCCTTGGGCAAGGCGATGACAAATTCTTCCAGATTCATGAGTGCTCCTTGGGGAGCGCCGATTTTAGCAACGGGCCGGCAAATGCGTCAGGCAAGTGCCGGCCTCGTTTGTTGTATCGCTCGTATCGTTCAGAAATCGTAGCGCACGTTCAGCATCGCGCTGCGCGGCTCGCCCCAGGTATAGGTGCTGTAGAAGTCCATCATCGTGTAGTACTTCTTGTCGAAGATATTGTTCACGTTGAGTGAGGCCGACAGCTTCTTGTTGAACTGGTAGCGAGCCATGGCATCGAACAGCCAGTAGCCATTGATGGTGTGGCGTACCGTGCCGACGGTCGGTCGGTACACATCCCCCCAGGTCTTGCTCTGCCAGCGTGCCCCGCCACCCAGCGTCAGGCCACGCAGGTCACCTTCGAAGCGATAGCTGGTGTAGAGCATGAACTGGTGCTCGGGCGCAACCGTAGAGATCTTTTCGCCATTCTGCCGTGCCACCTGATGGTTGTAGCCTGCCTGGATCTGCCAGTTCGGCGTCAACTGGCCTGAAATCTCGGCCTCGAAACCCTTGGTCTTGACGCCCTGCTCTGCCCGATAGGCAACGCCACCGTTGGGCGTCCTGCCTCCTGTGGCCACAGCGTAATTATCCTGCCGGAGCTGGAACACCGCGAGGCTGGCATTCAGGCGCCCATCCAGGAATTCGGCCTTGATACCGGCCTCATAGTTGTTCCCTTTAAGCGGATCCAGCGTACTGCCGGATTCGGTCTGCTCGGACTGTGGCTTGAAAATGCTGGTATAGCTGGCATAGACCGAGAAATTGCGGTTCAGGTCATAGACTGCGCCCAGATAAGGCACGACCATGTCGGATTCGCGGATATCCTCGCGCTTGTAGTTGGCGAGGCGGGTCCCGAGGATCAGCTTGAAATCATCATGCAGATTGAGCCGGGTCGAGGCATAAAGGCCGTTTTCGCGGGTCACCTCATGATTGGTATAGATATTGCCCTGTGACCAGTCCGGCTCGGGCACGTTGCCATTCCATTGGTAGTAGTCGCTGACGGTACCGATATAGCCAGGCTGCGGCCCCCACCCGGTATTACGCCAGACACGACGGGAAAGGCTGCCACCCAGTACCAGTTCGTGTTCGCGGCCAAATAGCTGGTATGGACCGCTGGCATAGAAATCACCGGCGTTGCTGGTCGTCTTGCCCTTGTAGCGCCCCAGCCACAGGCTTGTACCCGAACCATTGGCGGGATCGGGATTGCCTCCCGCCGCCGCGCCCAGGGGTGCATCGTAGCCATTGATCTGATGGTTGAGCTGCAGCTTGGCCATCCAGCCGTTGTCGAATTGATGCTCCAGCGTGGCAAAGGCGCTGCGCGTGTACTGTTCCCAGCGGCTCCAGTTGGCACCATTGTTGAACGAGCGCGGCATATCATTGAAATTGCCATTGCTGTCGTAGATCGGGATACCACCCCAGCTCGACGCCTTGGGATCATTGTCCTGCCAGTCCGCACCCAGCGTCAGCAACGTATCGGGCGTGAGATCGACCTCGGCAATACCGTAGAACACCGAGGTACGCCGTGAATAGCGATCAGCTTCGGCATGCTTGTCCTGCCAGGCTGCCACCGCCCTGCCCCGTACCCGGCCCGAGGCATCGAGCGGGCCGCCCACGTCCAGCTCGGTCCGGTAGGTATCCCATGAACCGGCACCTGCGCTCAGATGTCCCTGAAAATCGCGTGTGGGTTTCTTGCGTATCAGGTTGAGTGTCGCCCCAGGGTCGCCGCTGCCGGTCAATAACCCGGTGGCCCCCTTGAGCACCTCGACCCGATCATAGATCGCCATATCGCTCAACGTATTGCCTGCCGAGTAGGCCGAATTGCGCTCCATCGGCATACCGTCATACTGGAAATTCTGGATCGCAAAGCCCCGTGCCAGGTACTGTGTCCGCTCGCTGTCATAGGTCACGATACTGACACCCGGCGTATGACGGATCACGTCATCGATGGATGTCAGGTTGAAATCATCCATGCTCTGGCGCGTGACCACACTGATGGATTGCGGCGTCTCGCGCGGCGTCAGCACCATGCGGGTTGCGGTGGCAATCGTGCCGGGAGTATAGGAGCCACTGCCTTCGGTGATGTCGCCCAGCGCATTGGCCATGACAGTGACCTGCTCCAGTGACTGCACCGACGCCGCAGACGTGTTTTCCTGGTGCGGCTCCAGGATGTAGCCATCGGCCGTGCGCACGGCCACATAGCCCGAACCGGCCAGCAGCAGACGAAAGCCCTCGGCAACGGAATGACTGCCCTGCAAGCCTGCTCCCGTCCCGCCCTCGAGTGCTCCGGCATCCATCGCCAACGCCACGCCGGACTGACGTGCGAAATCATTGAGCACCTGATGCAACGGCCCGGCCGGCACGTCATAAACGCGAATACCATCCGGATGCCGGGCTGTCTGCGCCTGTGCAGCCTGGCCGCTCCAGGGCAACAAGGCTGGCAGCAGCATCAGTGCCATGCCGATCGCTGCAGCAAGAGGTGCCCGGTCAAATACCGGGCGAATGGGAAAACGGGAAGCCATATCGAGTCCTTGTGAGGTTGCTTTCCTTCACATAGACGGACGAACTGGAAAAAGCGGAACCCGCTTATGGCTGTTGCACCCCTATCCAGGTGAGATACGACGTCATGCTGTGCAATCTGAGATCGGGAAAGCTGCGCTGCAACAGTTGCAGCGCCTGCTCCGGCCGGTCCAACGGCAATACGGCGGACACCCGATAGCGGGCCAGCGCCTGTGCATCGAACAACAGGTAGCCACGCCGATGGCGTCCAAGTTCGGCCAGTACTTCCGGCAGCGGCCTATCCTGTACGATCAACTGATGGTCATGCCAGGCCTGTTCGGTCGTGATGGCATCGATGCGTTGCTGCGGACCGTAGCCGACGGCCGTGACGGCAATCTGCTGCCCGGCCTCGAGCACACGGGCCTCAACGTGCCCTGATGGCTGTATCGATACGCTGGACTCCAGCATCGTCAGTTGTGCCGCCTCTGGCGTCAGGCTGACGATAAAACGGGTTCCCAGGGCCTGCATGTCACCAAACGGGGTCTCCACCACGAATGGCCTGGACGGATCGGGTGCGACATCGACCCAGATGCGACCCTGCAACAGCTTCACGATCCGGTGCTCACCCGACAGTTCGATATCGACAGCCGTATTGCCATCCAGAGCCAGCAACGTACCATCTGCCAGTTTTTGCTGCTGCCATTGCCCCGCAGGCGTACTGACATCGGCCAGCAGGACAGCAGCGGGATAGGCCCTGAAGAACAGCCAGACCGGGATGGACAGCAACAGGCACAGCACGGCCATGCGTACGTTACGTCGCAGCCGTTCACGACGTCGGCCGATGGCCTCGACGCTGTGCTCGAGCGCACGTCGCGCCGGACCGGGCAAGGCGCTGTTGCCAGCCCCGACATGCCGCACGCGACCAATCAGAACCTCCAGGGCCAGCGCAGCTTCGGCATGCAGCGGATCACGTTGCTTCCAGCTCTCGAATTCATGTTCGACTGCGCTGCGATCTTCGGTATCATCGTCCGAACTCAGGCGCACCAGCCACTCTGCAGCCTGCGCACGGATAGTCTGTTCGTCATGCATGATCAGGAAATGCCGCCTGACAATGCAGCAAGGCTTGCACCAGGTATTTGCGTACCATGCGGGTCGAGACGCTCAGGGCCTCGGCAATGGTGCTTTGCGGCATGCCTTCCAGGTAGTGCATGAGAAAAGCCTGACGAGGCCTCGGAGACAGGGACTCGAGCATGATGCTGATGAGTTCGAGCGCCTGCAGTGTCTCGAGTATCTGCTCGGGAGACGGATAGCCAGGGCATGATTCCGCCAGTGCAGCCAGCTCGGCGAGATAGCGCTGCTCGATCATTTGCCGGCGCGCCCGGTCGATCAGCAGATGCTGTGCAGTGGTCGTCAGAAACGCCTTGGGGGTACGCATGCCAGATAGCGCATCCCGCGACAGCATGACCTTCAGGAAGGTATCCTGGGTCAGGTCTTCGGCATGATGCGCGCAGCCCAGCTTGCGCCGCAGCCAGCCGTAAAGCCAGCCGCGATGATCGCTGTATAGCTGTTCGATCGCGCCTTGCAGCGATTTTTCTGTCTGGAACATGCCAAATAAATCGATGTGATTCTCATTTTATATTCCAGAATAACATAAACGTCACTCACATACCCTTGGCCCGGATCAAGCCAAAGGTGCTGCAGCCGCAGCCAGCCCGATGCCTGCTTCCAGACTGCTGCCAGCCATGGATTGAAAAGCCTGTTCTGCCTCTTGGATCCGATTTTCGACAGAGGTAACATCCTGAGCTGTCTGCCTATCCTGCTTTGCCGTTTCCTGAAGTTTTTTCTTGATAGCCTCAAGCAGCGATTTCAGCGCCTGAACCGTTTCCTGCAGCGATCGGGCATCCTCCCGCTTCTGTCGCGCCTCCTGCTGCCGTTCAGCCGAAGCTGCCTGTCCGCGAACATCAATGACTGCACTGCCTGTCAAAGAGGCATTATCAGGGGATCGCGATGCGTCGGCTTCTTTCGAGGGCACATCATGTCCTGACGCTTCCTCCAATCCTGACACGGCAGAAAGTGAGGCTGTCTCTGCCTGTGCCCCTTCGGTCGCCACAGGTGACGTAGTACCGACGGATGCTTGCCCGCTGCTGCCTCCGTCAGCGCCACTTGAGCCCAATACCGCTGCCAGCCCCTGAATCTGCGAAGCCAGTTGTTTCAGTTGACGCAGGATACCCTTGACACTGGCACCATCCGACATCATCAGCAGGGCTTTGAGTCGGGCAATTTCGCGCTTGATTTCCTCCAGCCTCGCCCGTGCCAGTTCCTTGCGCGCGTCCAACGCATCCTGCTCCAGGCGTTGCAATGCTTCCGCCATTTTTCCAGTTTCCTGGAAACGCTTTTTTGCCCACTCGCTCAATGTGACCGACACATCAGAAACCGCATTTTTATCGGTATCAAGCAACTGTTGACTGCCAGGACTCCCCGGTTTCCCTGTGGAACGCGGGGAATTCAAGGAAATCAAAGTGCCACTATTGAACGAAACGGAAGTCACCATGCTGTTCTCTTCGCCATTTTCCCCATACCAATACCTGTATACGGCAGGAAAAAGGAATTTTTTACTGATGACTCCGTTCCGGTTGCTTCAGCGCATATCGTTCATCCTACACAAAACACATCAGGCGTCGCGATCCACAGCAAAGGCCGACCAGGCCTGGCGGGTCGGCATGATCTCGAGACGATTGATGTTGATGTGAGCCGGCAACGTGGCCACATAGAAAATCTGCTCGGCGATGTCTTCGGCGCTGAGCGGCGTGGTGCCGCGATAAAGCTTGTCCGAGGCAGCCTGATCGCCCTTGGTGCGCACCAACGTGAATTCGGTTTCCGCCATGCCGGGCGCAATATCGGTGACTCGTACACCTGTGCTCAGCAAATCGCAGCGCAGGTTATAGGTAAATTGCTGTACGAAGGCTTTGCTGGCCCCATAGACATGGCCGCCCGGATAAGGCCACTGCCCTGCCACCGATCCCAGATTGACAATGCTGGCACCGGCACCGGTCTCGATCAGTTGCGGCAACAAGGCATGCGTGACATTGACCAGTCCGGTCACGTTGGTGTCGATCATGGTGTGCCAGTCCTGCAGGGCCACTTTCTGGGCCGGCACGGGTGCCAGCGCCAGTCCGGCATTGTTGACCAGCGACGTCACCGGACGGAAATCCGCCGGCAGCGCATCGACTGCGGCCTGTACGGCAACGGCATCGCGCACGTCCAGCGTGACGATATGCACCGGCACCTGGGCGGCCAGTTCATCGCGCAGGGCTTCCAGACGCTCGGTGCGACGGCCGGTCAGTACCAGCGACCAGCCGCCCTGCGCGAAGCGGCGTGCTGCAGCCCGCCCGAACCCGGATGTTGCGCCAGTGATGAAAACGACCTTGCTCATTTCTGTACCCCCTGTGTTTGACAATCAGCAGATTATAATAATCGTCCCTGAATGAACAGCCTGCATATACGATGCGCCTGGGCCGATCCCGCCAAAGCAGCAATATAGAAGACCGCCGCCGGAATGGCCCGCGAGCAGGCCGTGCCGGCATCGGTCTGGGCACCATTGTCCTCGCGCTGGTGGCACTGTACTTCGGCGTCGATCCAGCCGTGGTGCTGCAAATGGCCGACCAGGGTACCTCGCCACAAGCACCGGCCACCCAGACCACAGGTGCGCCGACCGACGCGCAGGGGCAGTTCGTTTCCCGGGTGCTGGGCGAGACCGAAGACACCTGGCGCACGATTTTCAACGAACAGACCAATGGCCGCTATCGCGATGCCACACTGGTGCTTTATCGCGGTGCCACGCCGACCGCCTGCGGCACCGGCCAGTCCGCAATGGGACCGTTCTACTGCCCTGCGGATACCCGCGTCTATATCGACCTGGCCTTTTTCGACCAGATGGCCAGCCAGATGAATGCCCCGGGCCAGTTTGCCCAGGCCTACGTGATCGCCCATGAAATCGGCCATCATGTACAGCACCAGCTTGGTACGCTCGAACGCATCAACCGGCAGCGCGCTGCGGCCTCCACAACCCAGGCCAACCGGCTGTCGGTTCGCCTGGAGCTGCAGGCCGACTGCTATGCCGGTGTCTGGGCACATCATGCCGATGCGGCCCGCCAGATCCTCGAGGCCGGCGACGTCCAGGCGGCGCTGGATGCCGCCAGCGCCGTCGGCGACGATACCCTGCAGCGCCGTCACCAGGGCCAGATCGTCCCCGATTCATTCACGCACGGTTCGGCCCAGCAGCGCATGCAATGGTTCAGTCGCGGCCTGAACAGTGGCCAATTGCAGGATTGCGATACTTTTTCCACCTCCCCCTGACCCTCTCGTCTTCCTTAGATCATGTCCATCCAGCAGATTGTCAGGCCCGCCGCCAACGAAAGCCTGCTCGAGAACCCGTGCCTCAACTGCGGGGCCTGCTGCGCCCATTTCCGGGTTTCCTTCTATTGTGGCGAAATCAGCGATGGACAGACAGGGACGGTGCCTCCCGAACTGGTCACGCAGATCGGTCCCCTGCGTGCCTGCATGAAAGGGACCGAACATGGCGGCGCACGCTGCGTTGCCCTGCGTGGGGAACTCGGCCAACCGGGCATCCACTGCGCCATCTATACGTTGCGGCCTTCCACCTGTCGGGATTTTCCTGCCTGGGAGGCCGATGGCAGTCCCAATCCCGACTGCCAGCGTCTGCGCATGAAAATCGGCCTGCCCCCGTTGCCACCACTGGTGAGCGAAGATGACGATCAGGATCCCAGCAACACGCCACCAGGCCAGCATGATATTGCAGCCTGAGCACCCGGTTTGACCTAAAGCAAGCGTCCTGTCGAAGATCACCGGCAGGCTGGGCGAACTGTTATAGAATCTGCGCATGTCCGTCCGACACCACGTACCTCGCTCTGCTCACGGCTTCATGCGCCTTCTGGTCTGCATGGGTCTATTGCTGTGGCTGGTTCGCGCCGTGCTGCCGGTCGGCTACATGCCAGATCGGGATGCGCTGCGCCAGGGCAGCCTGTCGCTGATCTTCTGCTCGGCCGAAGGTCATGGCGACCCTGCAGCCCGGACTGCCTGGTACCAGCGTGAAGGCCATGCACTGCCGGGCCTGCTCGATTCCGGCGACGAAAATCCGGCGGCAGACAACCCTGCCTGCCCATTTGCCTTGCTGGCAGGGGCTGGCCCCCTGCCTTCGCCACAGGCATTGCCTGGTCCTATCATTCGGCTGGCGCTTGCGCCATTACCCATCCTCGAACTGCCGGCTGTCGCACCGGTGCCGGCAGGACCGCCGCTTGGATCCCGTGCTCCGCCTGCATTGGCTGTTTCCGCATAATTACCGGACGCACCCGTCCGGGCATGCCGCGCCATGGGTGAGGCATGCCGCACCATCATAGAGATAGAACAAAGGATTTTTCGATGAGCCTTCATTCAAGCCGGCGCCTGTTCCTGGCCGCCATGGGCGCGTTGACACTGGCCGTGGCCGGTTGCAGCCAGAGCGATGAACTGACCGACATCAATGGCATCGACCTCAGTACCGCCAATCTCGGCAAGTCATTCGAACTGACCGATACCGAAGGCAACACCCGCACCCTCAAGGACTTCGAGGGCAAGGCGGTCATGATTTTCTTCGGCTTCACGCAGTGCCCCGATGTCTGCCCGACGGCCCTCTATCGTGCCACCGAGGTCAAGCAAATGCTGGGCGACGATGCCGACAAGCTGCAGGTTCTCTTCATTACGGTAGACCCGGAGCGCGACACACCGGAAATCCTGAAGTCCTATGTCACTGCTTTCGATCCCGGCTTCATCGGCCTGTACGGTGACCTGGAACGTACTGCCAAGACAGCACGCGATTTCAAGGTCTACTACGAAAAGGTCCCGACAGCATCGTCCTACACCATCGACCACACGGCCCTGAACTATCTCTATGACACCAAGGGCCGCTTGCGCCTGGCGCTCAGGCACACACAAACAGCCGAAGAATACGCTGCGGATATCCGCAAAGTACTGGCAGCCAACTGATCGCCGTCACATCAAAGGAATATGACATGAAAAACCTGATTACCCGTACCCTCGCCCTCGCACTGGCAACGACCGCCTTTTCGGCATGGGCCGATCACGCCGGTCACAGCACCCAGCACCAACCCGTTCAGGTCGAACAGGCCTGGGTACGCGCGACCGTGCCGCAGCAGACCGCCACCGGCGCCTTCATGCTGATCACGGCCGACACCGACAGCAAGCTGGTCAAGGCCGCCTCCCCCCTGTCCGACAAGGTTGAAGTCCATGAAATGAAGATGGAAAACGACGTCATGCGCATGCGCCAGGTCGAAAACCTGCCCCTGCCTGCCGGCCAGGCAGTGGAACTCAAGCCGGGTGGCTATCACATCATGATCCTGGACCTGAAGGAACAGGTCAAGGAAGGCGATCATGTCCCACTGACGCTGACCATCGAGAATGCAGCCGGCCAGCAGGCTGACATCGAAATCCAGGCTCCCGCACGCGCCCTGGCTGCCGGCAACGCTCATGGAGCGCATGGTCAGATGCAACATGATGGCCAGTCGCACAAGCACTGAAGCGCGCCGGATTCGCATGTGGCGCGCAGCATTGGGCGGTAGCATTGCTGCCTTGCTGCTGTCGCCTGCTGCCCAGGCAGCGGGCGACGTGCTGCCACTGGCACGCCAGAAAACCTGTATGTCCTGTCATGCGCTGGAGCGCAAGATGGTCGGGCCTGCCTACCTGGATGTAGCGGCCCGCTATGCCGGCCAGCCGGATGCCGCGGCACGGCTGGCACAGAGCATCATGCAGGGCAGCCGAGGCAACTGGGGACCCGTACCGATGCCAGCCAGCCCCAGGGTCACACCTGCCGAGGCAGGCCAGTTGGCTCGCTGGATACTGTCGCTGCAACCATGACGGCAAAACGACAACTGCTGACCGGACTGCTGGCAGGTGCCCTGGTCTGGTTCCTGGGCTATATCATCGTTCCCCCCACGACCGGACGAACAGCACTAGGCTACCAGGCACTTCCCGAAGGGATGAACGTGCCTGCGAATGCAGATGGGCAGCCAGTCGCGGACAATGGCCGCCGCATCTATGCCGATGCCTGCCTGTCCTGCCACCAGCCCCTGGGGCAAGGCCTGTCCACTGTCTTTCCTCCCCTGCGTGGCACGGACTGGGTCACCGGCTCGCCGGAACGGCTGATCCTGGCCGTACTGCATGGCATTACCGGGCCCATCCAGGTCAACGGCACGACCTTCAACAGCTTCATGCCAGGCTTCGGCCAGCAACTCGATGATGAAGAGCTGGTTGCCGTCCTGAACTATATCCGCAACAGTTGGGGCAACCAGGGCAGTCCCCTGGATACCAGCCTGGTTGCCAATGTTCGCCAGCGCTCGGCAACACGCCAGTCCCCCTGGCGCAGCCAGCAGGAGCTGGAATCCTTCCTTGGTGATCTCTTTCCTGAGACAGTGGAGCCGGCCGCCCCATGAAACCCATGCAGAAAACCCTGCTTGCCATTGGTGCCGTACTGCTGCTGGCCGTAGCGGCGCTCTACCCGACCACCCGTGGCTTCCAGGCGCTGACGGCCGATACTGCACGGCGCGTCGAACTGGCCCGGGATCCCAGGCCATTGCCATCCATGACGCTGGTCGACCAGCAACGGCAGGCCTTCGATCTTCAAACCTATCCTGGACAGCCTGGTCGCTGGACCGTGGCAACGCTGGTCTATACCCAATGCACGGCCATCTGCCGTGCCAGCGCCACCGGACTGGCATATATCCAGGAAGCGCTGGCCGAACATCCGGCGCTGGAAGGACGCGTGCAGTTGCTGACGCTCAGCTTCGATCCGGCTCGCGATACGCCCGAGCAACTCGACGCCTATGCCCGCCAGTTGCGGGCACGCGCAGATATCTGGCGCTTTGCCACGGTGACGCAGGAAGCGGACCTGCTGCGCATGCTGAACCTGTTCGATATCATCGTGCTGCCGGACCGCATGGGTGGCTATGACCACAATGCGGGCCTGTTCCTGGTCAATCCTGAAGGCCGTATCATGCGCGCCTACGATGTCACCCGCCCGGACCTTGTGCTGGCCGACCTGCTGGCGTTTTCCACGCTTGCTCCATGACAATGCGCCGCTGCTGGTCCCATCCCCTGATCCCCGGCCTGCTGTTGCTGCTGACTGCGCTGGCGCGCCCCTGGCTGGAAGCCTCGATGGCCCGCCACATGGCGCTGGAATTGCCAGCCCTGTTCATCGTGGGCTGGCTGTCGGCGCGACATCTCAGGCCTGCCGCTGGCACGCCATTCCATGCGTGGAATCAGGAGGGCATCCCTGCCCTGCTGCTGGCCTCGCTGATCACGCTGTTCTGGATGATTCCCCTGGCACTGGATGCCGCAGTGCTCGATCCAGGCGTGACGGCGCTGAAAGTCTGCTCGATCATCGTGGCTGGCCTGCTGGCAGGCTGGTGCTGGCCCCGCCTGCACCTGATCGTGCAGGCCCTTTTCCTGTTCAACTGGACCGCAATGAACCTGCTGATCGGCATTCTGTATATCGGTGCGCCTCAACAACTATGCAGTACCTATCTGGCCGACGACCAGCTCTGGGCAGGGCGGGGGTTGATTGCCTGGAGCCTGCTCGCCATGGGCGGCTGGATTGCCTGGTGGGTGCTTCAGTTGAGTCGCAGACTGCGCTGAACCTGTAGACAGTCGATCAGGTCGGCGCAACTCATTGGTCGTCCCAGCAGGAATCCCTGGGCCTGATCGCATTTCTGGCGCTGCAGCCAATGATGCTGACGCTGGGTTTCCACCCCTTCTGCCAGTACTTCCAGTCCCAGCTTGTGCGCCATCGCAATAATGGCGCTGACCACCGTCGCCTGGCTATCTGCCTGCTCGATTTCGCTGATGAATACGCGGTCGATCTTGAGGCGCTGAACCGGAAAACGGATCAGATAGGACAGGCTGCTGAAGCCGGTGCCAAAGTCATCAATCGCGATGCTCACGCCACGCTCGCGCAACTGGGCAAGAATGGGCAGAACATCCTCGACACTGTCCATCAGCGAGGTTTCCGTGATTTCCAGCTCGATCAGGCGAGGATCAGCCCCGGACTCCTGCAGGATGTCATTCAGGCTCGCCAGAAAATCCTCATGAATCAATTGATGCGGCGACACATTGATGGCAATCCTCAGTTCCGGCTCGCCCAGCACCTCACGCACCTGTCCGATCTCTTCGCAAGCGCGACGCATGACCCAGGCCCCTATCGGTACGATCAGGCCACTGCTTTCGGCTATAGGAATGAATTGATCAGGGCCAACGCTGCCCCAGACCGGGTGCTGCCAGCGCAACAACGCTTCGAGTGCGACCACCTTGCCAGTCGCCACGTCGTATTGAGGCTGGTAAGCCAGCCAGAACTGGTCGCGATCAATGGCAGTTTCCAGAGCCTGCTCCAGTTCGTGATGGCGCGCCACGCGCTGGGCCATTTCCTGAGAAAAGGCCTGGCACTGGGAACGGCCTCGTCGCTTGGCCTCGTACATGGCCATATCCGCATACATCATCAGTGCCGCGGAATCCGTGGCATGATCAGGGGCCAGGCTGATGCCCAGACTGGCGGTGATGCGGAACTCATACTCATTGACGCGAATCGGCATTCCCAGGCGAGCCAGCAACTTGGTTGCCAAGCGTCGGGCATTGTCCAGGCTGCCGATATCGGGCAGCACCACGATAAACTCATCACCGCCCAGCCTGGCCACGGTATCGCTTTCGCGCACGGCCTTGCGCAGCCGCTCGGCCACCTGGGCCAATAAATGGTCACCGATATGGTGACCCAGCGAATCATTGATACGCTTGAAATTGTCCAGATCGATCAGCAGGACACCCACGGAATTGCCGTATCGGCTGATGCGCCTGAGCGCCGTGTCCAGCCGATCCTGCATCAGGACACGGTTCGGCAGGCCGGTCAGGATATCGTGGTGGGCGATATGCTGGATATATTCATCGGCGCGTTTGCGCTCGCTGATATCGAACGCCATGGCCAGAAAGCCCGACACGCCTTCATTGGCATCCTTAAGTGCGGACAGTGTCAGTTGTACTGGAAACTTGGAACCATCCCGGCGCACGTACATCCACTCTTGTCCGCTGCCCCGTGCATGGCTGGCATACGCGACAAACAGACTGAAGTCCTGAGGGCCGGCATTGTCGACCTGCGCATGTGACAACTCCTGGATGCGCAGGCGTATCTCTTCCCCATCATGGATCTGCAGCAGGTTGACCCGCCCGACCAGATCGGCCGCTTTGTGCCAGAGCATTTTCTCGCTGGTCGGGTTCATGGACACGATCGTGCCGGACAGATCCGTGGCAATGATCGAAAACGGTGCCGCCTCGATCATGGCCTGCGCAAGATGCTGCGCCTTGGCAGCTTCGTTCTGTGCCTGGCGGCGGGCCGATGCATCATAGATGGACACCATAACCCAGGTTGCACCATCGACCGGCAATGCATTGAGTCCAACCTCGACAGCCAGCTCGGAACCATCCTTGCGGCGTCCCCTGACCTCACGGGAGGCTCCCATGACCCGACTGACCGGATTGTCCATGAAAGAACGCCGCATCCCCTCATGACGGGGACGACTGCGCGAAGGTATCAGAACATCGACAGATTGCCCATGCAGTTGCGCCAGTTCGTAGCCGAACAGGCGCGACGCATAGGTATTGGTGTAGATGATGATTCCATCCTGATCTGTCAACAGCATGGCGAATGGCATCGAATCAACGATGCCATGCACCATGCTGCGCATTTCAGAGAGGCCTGTTTCGTTTTGCTTCATGGAGGTCGGTGTCACAAGCGACGACGATCGAGCACTCCATCAGCATCACGGATGAATTAGCCGATCCTTGCATCACTGTTGCCTTTTTATTTCCCGAAAGATCGGGAGAAACGTAATAAAAAAGAACTGAACGTGTGTTTTATTGAAAACACAGTACGATTTTGTAATAAAAATCAATTGCAAGGCAATGGCAATCTGGGTATGGCTTGAGCTTGGTCAATCTCAGAAAGAATAGCGGTAATTGAAGTGCACCATATCCAGACCGGGATTGGGGCGCTTGATGCCCGCATTTGAATAATGCGACAGACGCAAGCCAATCTGCTGACTGGAGGACATCTGCCAGCCAATGCCAAGCTGGTCGGAGAACTGGAATGCGGTACTGAGGTTCTTGTCCGCAAAGCGTGTGCGGTTGAAGGCGCTCACACCAATGCCGGCCTCGAGAAAGACACTGTCAGTCATCCACCAGCGGAACATTGGCGTGGCAGCAACCTGCCACAGGCTCGACGGCTGGCGTGAGCCGCGGGCATGCCAATAGGCCACGCCGGCTTCGAGGGAAAGATCGAACAGTGGGCGGGCATCCGATCCTTGATACGTCCACAGTACAGGAGACGTCCAGTAGGCTTCGACGCGCTCCATGCTGCCCGTAGCCCCGACACGCACACCCACACCACCGTTATCGGCATGAGCAGCGGAAATACCTGAAATCGCCAGTGCCAGGGCACAAGCCAGTCGTGTCATTTTTTGCATTTTTAACCTTTTAAACCAAGACTTATGGCGATTTTGAATCGCCAAGATGCCCCTCATGATATTGCGAAGCACAACTGCTGTCTTTAGAAGTGACATTTTACAACACATGACCTGGCTGACTTTTTGGTGCATTTTGCCGACAAGCAGAGAGGAGCATTCTCATGCATGTATTTGTTTCAATTTCCGACAAAAATACCAGGGAATATTTTGTTTGTGCTATTGTCTCAACTCATATATATGACTGCATGTTAATACGCTTTCACAATCGTCGCCCTCCGCGTCGATCGTCATTTCCCGTTTGCTTCTCAATTACGTAGGCCCGTCCGATGACCTGGTTCAACAACCTGAAGATTTCAGCCAAACTCCTGATATCCTTTATAACTCTGCTCATATTGATGACCATCGTCGGTCTGTTTGCCGTCTGGCAAATGTCCCAGGTCAATGGCGCAGCCAACGAGATCGCACGCCACTGGGCACCCAGCGTACGTATCAGCCTGACACTCGAGCGCGTCCTGGCGCGTGTACGCTCCACTGAATTCCAGCACATACTCGGTGATGAGGCCCGCATGGCCTCCCTGGAGAAAAGCCTGGCAGACCGCTACGGCGAATTCAAGTCTCTCGCAGCCGAATACCATCAGCTTGGCCTGAACGGAGCCGAACAGGCACGCCTCGACGGATTGCTCAAAACACTGGATGCCTACCTTCTTGCCCACCAAGAAATTCTTGCGACTTCACGCGCCGGAGCCAAGGATGCCGCACTGGCACTGACATCGGGCGCATCCCTCAAGGCCTATCGCGATATCGAAAAACAATTCTCCGATCTTCGCAAATTCAGCCAGGAAGGCATCGATGACGCCACGGCACAAGCAGATGAAGCCTATACCTCGTCACAGCGCTGGATCATCGCCCTGCTGGGCTGCGGCGTACTGATTGGACTCCTCATGGCCGGACTGGTGTCCCGGGCCATCAGTCGACCCCTGGATGCCGCCCTGCAATTATCGCAACGCGTCGCTGAGCAGGATCTCACTGCAGAGGTCAACGTGCACAGCCGGGACGAAACCGGTCAACTGATGCAGGCACTCAATACCATGAACGCCACCTTGTCGGGCGTGATCGGCAATGTACGCCAGAGCACAGCCGTCATCAGCGCCGCAGCCAGTGAAATCGCCAGCGGCAACGCCGACCTGTCGAGCCGGACGGAATCGCAGGCCTCCAGCCTCGAGGAAACCGCCGCCGCCATGGAGCAATTGACAGCGACCGTTCGACAGAATGCCGATAATGCAGATGCAGCGCGCCAACTGGTCAACACGGCAGCACAACTGGCAGGCGAAGGCGGAGAAATCGTCGAGCGCGTCGTCTCCAACATGGGGGCCATCCGCCAGACCTCCGGCAAGGTCGGCGACATTATCGGCGTGATCGATGGCATTGCCTTTCAGACCAACATCCTGGCACTCAACGCCGCGGTCGAGGCGGCGCGTGCCGGCGAACAGGGCCGCGGTTTCGCCGTGGTGGCCAGCGAGGTGCGAAATCTGGCACAACGATCAGCCGCCGCAGCGCGGGAAATCAAGGAATTGATCGATGGATCGATCGAGCAGGTCCGTGCCGGTGCCGATCTGGCTGACCAGGCAGGGGCCTCCATGCAGCGTGTCGTCGATTCAGTCCGCCAGGTGACTGTCATCATGGGCGAGATCGCTGTCGCCAGCCGTGAACAGCATACCGGCATCGAAGAAGTCGGCCATGCCGTGACACAGATGGATGAAAGTACGCAGCAGAATGCCGCCCTGGTCGAACAGGCTGCTGCGGCCGCCCATTCCTTGCGTGATCAGGCAGTCGTGCTTGAAGAGTTGATGGCGATGTTCAAGCTGAAGCAGTCGGTACGCGTCGCACTGGCGGCCTGACGACACACTGGCCGGGCTCCGCATTGAAGTCCGGCCACACTTGTTTGTCTTAACAAACAGGCCGGATTGAATGCAGCAAAGAAAAAGCGCTTGCACAACGCAAAAAAGCCCGGTATCAACCGGGCTTTTTCTTGAATCTGGCTCCCCAACCTGGACTTGAACCAGGGACCTGCGGATTAACAGTCCGTCGCTCTACCGACTGAGCTATTGGGGATCAGTGAAGTCCGTTATTCTAGCACAAACAAAACCAGAAAAACAAACCCCTGTTTTTATTTCGAATCAGGAACTGCCTCTTCTTCCGATCCGTCATCTTCCGGCACCGGACGCTGGCCACTGAGGATGGATTTGATCTTGAGTTCGTCTTCGTCAGGCTCGCCACGGGCTTCCCGCTCGGCTGTCTTGACACCCTTGTGGCGCACATCGGCACCATGCACCAGGTAGATCACGCGTTCTGCCATGTTTTTGGCATGATCGCCGATACGCTCGATGGCCCGGGCAATGAAAATCATGTCGATGGCGCGGGAGATGGTACGCGGATCTTCGATCATATAGGTGATCAGATGACGCAACGCGGCCTTCCACTCACGATCGACTGCCTTGTCGCGGCGCACGACCTCGGCAGCCTGCACGGCATCGAGACGGGCAAAGGCATCCAGCGTCTGGCGCAGCATGTCCAGCACATCGCTGGCCATGTGATGCAACTCAATCAGCGGCATTTCACGCGAGCCACCTTCGTAGATGCGACGCGTCACCGAGGCGACCTTGCCTGCCTCGTCACCACAGCGCTCCATGTCGGTCAGCATCTTGGAAACCGCCAGCAGCATGCGCAGGTCAATGGCGGCCGGCTGGTGCCGGGCCAGCACATGGCTGATGTGCTCGTCGATCTCGACTTCCATCTGGTTGACTTCTTTCTCGTGCGTACGCACCTTTTCAACCAGCGCAAGATCACCGTCGGCCAGTGCCAGGGCAGCCGTGTTGATCATGGTTTCAACTACGCCGCCCATGCGCAGGAAACTGGAGCGCACAAGCTCCAGATCCGTGCTGAACTGCGTATAAGTATGCTCGGCCATCATGGCTCCTTTCGATTCAATCTATGAATACCGACCCAAGGTTGAAGCATATGACCCTTATGTGACAGGCATATGTCAAAGCGTGGCCTCGCCCAGGCGCTGGATGCCGTTTTCACCGGCAAGCAACGCAATGCTGGCCGGGGCCAGTGCGAACAGCCCGCAGCAGACGACACCGGGGATGTTGTTGCAGGCCGATTCCAGTTCTGCGGGTGACACGATGTTCAGACCCGACACATCGAGGATACAGTTGCCATTGTCAGTCACGAAGCCTTCGCGCAACACCGGCTTGCCACCGTAGGCCTGCAAGCGGCGAGCCACTGACTGGCGGGCCATCGGAATCACTTCCAGCGGCAGCGGGAACGCACCGAGGCGCTGTACCAGCTTCGAATCATCGGCGATGCAGACAAAACGCTGCGCCACCGAGGCGACGATCTTTTCGCGAGTCAGCGCACCGCCTCCCCCCTTGATCATGCACAGGTTGGCATCGATCTCGTCAGCACCATCCACATAGACCGGCATGGTCGTCACGTCGTTCAGGTCCAGGACTGCAATGCCCGCTGCCTGCAAGCGCTGGGCACTGCGCTCGGAACTGGCCACGGCCCCCCTGAAACGGTCCTTGAGTGCCGCCAGTTGATCGATGAAGCAGTCTGCCGTCGAGCCTGTGCCCACACCGATGACGACACCCTCGGCCAGCAAGGGTTCGATCAGCTCGATCGCCGCTGCCGCAGCCTGCTGCTTGAGCGTCTGCGCGGATACGCGGGGAGAGGTGGCATCAGACATGTTTTTATATCCTGTGTATCTTGTTCAAAAATCCAACTGTCGGGCCGCGAGGCACTCAAAGCGGTGGCGCCGCAGAGTCTGTGTCTGCTGCAGCGGCATGGTCCTGCTGTGCGTCGGGCAACACCTCGACCGCCTTGAGGCTGCTCAGCATGACTCTGGCGCGGGTTTCGGTCTGACCGATTTTATTGCTTGCCGTCTCCAGCGTCTTGCGCACACTGGCCAGCGCATCCCCGAATTTCAGGAATTCGGACTTTACGGTACGCAGCATGCCCCAGACCTCGGACGACCGCTGCTCGATGGCCAGCGTGCGAAAGCCCATCTGCAGGCTGTTGAGCAATGCCGCCAGCGTCGTCGGCCCCGCCAGGTTGATGCGCAGCCGCTGCAGGCGATCGGCCATGCCTGGCAGGCGCAACGCCTCGGCATAGAGCCCTTCGGTCGGCAGGAACATCACGGCAAAGTCGGTGGTGTATGGCGGCGCGATATAGCGCGAGGCAATCAGCTTGGCCTGGACTTCGAGGGCGCGTCCCAGAGCCTGTGCGCATTGGCGCACCGCTTCCTGATCACCCTCTTCCTGGGCCTGCATCAGCCGTTCGTATTCTTCCTTGGGAAACTTGGCATCGATCGGCAGCCAGACCGGCCCTTGCCCATCCGTACCGCCTGGCAGGCGAATCGCAAATTCGACCATGGCATCGCTGCCCGGCACGGGCTTGACATTGGCCTCGTACTGTCCGGCCGTCATGGTGTCTTCCAGCAGGCGCGCCAACTGGACTTCGCCCCACGTCCCGCGCGACTTGACGTTGGTCAGCACCCGCTTCAGGTCGCCCACCCCTGCCGCCAGGCTCTGCATTTCGCCCAGCCCCTTGTGCACGGCATCGAGCCGTTCGGACACCAGCCGGAAAGACTCACCCAGCCGCTGTTCCAGGGTGGCATGCAGCCTTTCATCCACGGTCTTGCGCATTTCTTCCAGGCGGGCCGCATTTTCGGTGCGAATATCACGCAACTCCTGCGTGATCGCCTGGCGTGTGTCCTGCATACGGCGCTCCGTGGATTCGGTCAGCGTATGCAGTTGCAGTGTCAGGTCACGTGTGAAGCGGCTCAGTGATTCGGCATGCTCCTGCCGCGCGGCTGCCGCTTCCTGCACCAGGTCGCGACGCAAGGCCGCGAAGGCGCGCGGCAAAACCACGATCAGAACCAGCAGCGCCGCCGCTGCCAGTATCAGCGGCAGCAACGGCAGCCAGGATTCAGGCTGCATCGAAACGCTTCGTGTAGGCTTTTTCGCTGAAACCCACGCCGACCTCTCCGTCTGCAGCAACAGCCAGCGGACGCCGAACCAGTGCGGGATAGGCCTCGATCAGGGCCAGCCAGCCGGCCTCGTCACTCACCGCACGCTGCGCATCGGAAAGATTGCGCCAGGTCATCGAGGCACGATTGACCAGCTTTTCCCAACCCCCCAGTTGTGCTGCCGCATCTCGCAGCAACGCGGGATCCAGAGGATGATCGCGATAATCCACGAAGGCATGGGCAATACCGTGCGCATCGAGCCATTGGCGAGCCTTGATGCAGGTGCTGCACTTGGTCAGTCCGTACAGGGTCAGGGTACTCATGAACGCTCCTTGCGGTTCTGCATGCGGTGGGCCAGGATGGCGCACAGTCCCACCACCAGGATGAAAATGGTTGCCAGGGCATTGACCTCGGGTTTGAGGCCCAGACGCACGCGGGCAAACACTTCGAGCGGCAACGTGGTGTAGCCCGGCCCCGACAGGAACGAAGCCACCACCACATCGTCCAGCGACAGCGTGAACGACAGTAGCCATGCCGAGGCCAGTGCCGGTGCGATCAGTGGCAGCGTGATCAGGAAGAACACCTTGAGCGGGGTGGCCCCCAGGTCAAGCGCGGCCTCCTCGAGCGAACGGTCCATGTCACGCAGGCGCGACTGGATGATCACGGACACATAGGCCACGCACAGCATGACATGCCCCACCCAGATGGTAAACATGCCCCGGCCTGCCGGCCAGCCCAGCACCGAGCCCATTTCGACGAACATCAGCAACAGGGATATGCCCAGGACAACCTCGGGCACCACCAGAGGCGCGCTCAGCATGCCGGCGTACAGCGTAAAGCCCCTGAAGCGTCCCATGCGGGACAGCACCACGCCGGCCCAGGTACCGATCACGACGGCTGCCGTGGCTGTCAGGAATGCGATCCGGAACGATAGCCAGGCAGCACGCAGCAGCGCATCGTCGTTGAACAGCGCGTAGTACCAGCGCAGGGAAAAGCCTGTCCAGTCGGTGACCAGCGATGAGGCATTGAAGGAATACACGATCAGGGTGATGATCGGGATGTACAGGAAGGCAAAGCCCAGCCCGAGCGCCAGCCAGCGGCCATATGCACGATTGCTGCCCATGCTCATCGGCTCCTCTGGTCCATCTGCCTGACCTGGTTGTACTGGAACAGCGCCAGCGGCACCAGCAGCAGCATAATCATGATGCAGGTCACGGCGGCGGCAGCCGGCCAGTCCGTGTTGTTGAAGAACTCGGTCCACAGCAGGCGGCCGATCATCAGCGTGTTGGCCCCCCCCAGCATTTCCGGAATGACGTACTCGCCCACCGATGGAATGAACACCAGCAGCGCACCGGCGATCACGCCCGGACGCGACAACGGCAGGGTCACCTGCAGAAAGGCTTGCCAGGGCCGAGCACCAAGATCATAGGCAGCCTCGAGCAGCCGGTTGTCGAGCTTGACCAGGTTGGCATACAGCGGCAGGATGAAGAACGGCAGGTAGGTATAGACCATGCCGATATATACCGCCAGGTCGGTCCGATAGATCTCCAGCGGCGCATCGATGATGCCCAGCCCGCGCAGCAGATTGTTGAGCAGGCCATCATTGCGCAGAATGCCGACCCAGGCATAGACGCGCAGCAATTGCGAGGTCCAGAATGGCAGGATTACCGCCAGCAACAGCAGCCCGCGAATCGACGGATGGGCACGGGCGATGTGATAGGCCAGCGGATAGCCGATCAGGATGCAGCACAGCGTGGTCACGGCGGCCATCTTGATCGAGCTGAGATAGGTCGCCACATACAGGCTGTCCGTCAGCAGCAGGATATAGCCGCGCAGATTGAGCTGGATGCTGATGACCTCGTCCTTGAACTCGGCCAATGGTGTGTACGGGGGAATGCCGAAATCAAGATCTGCAAAGCTGATCTTCAGTACCAGCACGAACGGGGCCAGGAAAAACAGCAGCAACCACGCAAACGGCGGCGCAATCGCCAGTGTGCGCTGCGTCGGCAGCCAGCGCTTCCAGTCGATCTTCATGTCGCCAGCACCGTCGCGCTGTCATCGTCCCAGCTGATATAGACCTCATCATCGATGCCCGGCGCGTCACTCTGCGCCAGCGCCAGACTGGGCACGCTGGCCTCGATCTGCTTGCCGGAGTCGAGACGGATCTGGTAGAGCGCGTAGCTGCCCATCCAGGCCAGATGGCTGACCACGCCATGCGCCCAGTTGCTGTCTTCTGCAGGCTGTTCACGCAGGACCTGGATGCGCTCGGGACGAATTGAGACGTAGACTTCCATCCCCAGCGGCTCGCTGATCCCGTGGCTGACATACAGCGGCCGGCTCAGCTCGTCGCACTCGATCGAGACATGGTCGGGCTCATCGACCACGATGGTACCCGTGAACAGATTGGTCGAACCGATGAAGCCCGCCACGAAACGGGAATTGGGAAAGGCGTAGACATCGTGTGGCGTACCGCACTGGATGATCTGCCCATCGGTCATGACCGCCAGCCGGTGCGCCATGCTCATGGCCTCATCCTGATCATGCGTCACCATGATGCAGGTCACGCCCACGCGGTCCAGGATGCGTACCAGTTCAAGCTGAGTCTTCTGCCGGATCTGCTTGTCGAGCGCCGACATGGGCTCATCGAGCAACAGCAGCTTGGGGCGCTTGACCAGGCTGCGGGCCAAGGCCACGCGTTGCTGCTGCCCCCCCGAGAGCTGCTGGGGCTTGCGCCGCGAATACTGGCCCATCTGCACCAGGTCCAGCGCCTCGAACACCCGTTCATGGATCTCGTTGGCCGGCACCCCTTCCTGCTTGAGACCGAAGGCCACATTGCTGGCCACGCTCATGTGCGGAAACAGCGCATACGACTGGAACATCATATTGACCGGCCGGCGATACGGCGGCACATGGGTGATGTCTTCGCCGTCGAGCAGGATCTGACCCGAGGTCGCCTGCTCGAAGCCGGCCAGCATGCGCAGCAACGTCGATTTGCCGCACCCCGAACTGCCCAGCAACGCAAAGATCTCATTGCGTCGCACGGACAGATTGACGGAGCGGACCGCCACCGTATCATCGAAAATCTTGACCAGGTCGGCGACCCTGACGAATTCGTCGGGATCGCCTGACAGCGGTGCCTGTGCCAGCGGGCGTGCGGAGGGTTCTGCCGGGGACATCGAGAAGACGTTTCCTATGCGAATCAGTAAGCGGAAAATCAGCGACCGGACTTGAGTTCAGCCCACATGCGGGTCTGCAGGCGCTGGATGGCCGGCGGCTGCTGCTTGATCACGAACAGCGTGCTGGCCACTTCGGGCGTCGGGTAGATCATGGTGTTGTCGGCCACGTCCTTGACCACGAAGTCCCGTGCCGTCTTGTTGGCATTGGGATAGAACATGGTGTTGGTGATCGCGGCATGCACCTCGGGGGTCTCGATGTAGTTGATGAAGGCATGGGCCTCCTTCACGTTCTGGGCACTGGCAGGAATGGCCATCACATCGAACCAGGCGGGCGCGCCGCCCTGCGGGATGAAATAGTTGATTTCGTAGTTCTTGCCGGCCTCCTGAGCGCGGCTGCGCGAAATCATGACATCGCCGGAAAAGCCGTAGACCATGCAAAGATCACCGACGACCAGTTCGTCAATGTAGCCGGACGAACTGAACTGGCGGATGTAGGGCCGGATCTTCTTGAGAACGTCGAGCGCTTCGCGATAGTCTTCGGGCTTGTCGCTGTTGGGATCCTTGCCCAGATAGTGCAGCACTGCAGGAAAGACCTGGGCGGCCTCGTCGAGCATGGAAATGCCACAGCCAGCGAGTTTCTCGGCGTTTTCGGGCTTGAACAGGATGTCCCAGTTGTCGAGCGCCACATCCGGACCCAGGATCTCGCGGGCCTTGGTCACGTTGTAGCCCAGGCCATTGGTGCCGTAGCCCCAGGGAATCAAGTATTCGTTGCCAGGATCGACCTCGGCCACCAGCGCCATGATGGCAGGGTCGAGGTGCGACCAGTTGGGGATCTGGGACTTGTCCAGCTTCTGAAAAATGCCGCCTTCGATCTGGCGGGCGGCATAATGCGTGGAGGGCACCACCACATCGTAGCCGGAGTTGCCGGCCAGCAGCTTGGCCTGCAGCGTGTCGTTGCTGTCGTACACGTCGTAGCGGGCCTTGATGCCGGTGGCCTTTTCGAAGCCGGAAATCGTATCGGGTGCCGTGTATTCGGCCCAGTTGTAGACGTTGACGACCTGCTGCTGTGCCTGTGCAAGCCCTGCTGCCGCCAGCAGCGCTGTGCCGCATGCCAGTCGAGTCAGTTTTTTCAGATGCATGGTGTGCCCCACTTGGTTGGCTGGTTACCTCTTAAAGGCCGGAATAATAAAGCCATTTTGCCCTGGGAGGCCAGTGCGAATTGCAACTTTATGCCCCCTGCCGGACGATCTGTTGATAATGTACAAAAATGGCCTGCCAATACGCTTGGGCAGCCGTGCCTGCCAGCTTGAGCATTGATCTTTTCAGCCGCATCAGGTTGTCCTGCCGATCCTGATCGCTGCACCCGCCGGCACGGGCCCGGTCGAAGTCGATCAGCCAGGCGTCGCCAGCCGGATCGAGCAGAATGTTGTGTGCATTGAGGTCGGCATGCCAGACACCGGCAGCATGTATGTCGGCGATGGACTGCGCGACCCGTGCGGGATCGGCCTGGGCCATGCAGTCGGCCAGCGGCACGGCATTTTCCACCCGCTGGGTCAGCAATGCCGCGCGATACAGCACGCCACTGCTGCGCCAGTATGCCGCTGCAAGCGGCCTGGGCACCCTCAGTCCGGCATGCCAGAGCATCTCCATGATGCGGAATTCGGCAAACGAACGGGTCTTCGATTCGCCCTGCCAGACATAGAGATCCCGGCTGATGCGGGCCACCAGCCCGCCGCGACGATATTGTCTCAGCACCGCCTGCCCCCAGGCACCCTCGACAAACCAGGCTGCCTGGCGCCCCCCCGAGGACACCGCATGGATATGTGTCGATGCATAGCTGCCTGGTTGCCAGACGCTGGCATCCAGGCCAGGAACCTGCGCTGCGCACAGCATGGCGGCCCCCTTGCCCAGGCTACGATGGAGCGCAATGGCACCGACCGGATCTGTCACCGAAACAGGCTGCGTCATGACTTGCCCTCGCGATTGCGCATCCAGTCGGCAATGCCGTAGAAACTTTCCAGCATCCTGTCCATCAGCGGCTCGGGGAATCCCTGCTCCTGCATGGCACGTCCCATGCAGACCACCCACTGATCGCGCTCGGCACGACCGATCGAAAAAGGCAGGTGGCGGGCACGCAGGCGCGGATGCCCAAAACGCTCGATATAGTGATTGGGACCACCGGTATAACCGCACAGGAACCAGAACAGGCGATCACGGGCCTGATCCAGAGACGGGCCGTGGGTCGCTCGCAGCGCCTGCAGGTCGGACTCGAGATCCATCAGGTCATAGAACCGATCCACCAGAGCCCTGATGCCGGCCTCGCCGCCCATTTCATCAAACAGGCTGCCGGTGGGTACATCCTGTGCGATGCTCGCCCCGCTTATATTGTCTTGTGCCATGTCACGCATCCCTCAAGACCGCCAGCGGCGGCGTATGGAGTACCTGACGCAGCACCAGGCTACCGCCTGCCCACGCCGCCAGCATGCCGGCCAGCGGCCCTGCCAGCCAGACCCAATAGCCTGCCACGACATCGAAATCGAAAATATATCGGGCCAGTGCCTGTGCCAGCAGGACGGCAGCAGCCGACGCCAGCAGGCCCGCCGTGAAACCAGTCAGCAACAGTTCATAGCGCTGCACCCGCGCCAGCCAGACCCGGCCCGCGCCGAGCGCGCGCAGAATGCCGGCCTCACGACGGCGCTCGTCCAGCGTTCCCGACAGCGCGGCTGCCAGCACCAGGATACCTGCCGCCAGGGTAAAGCCGAACAACAGTTGCACCGCTGCCACTGTCTGATCCAGTACCTGGCGCAATTGCAGCAGTGTGGCCGTCACATCGAATACCGTCAGGCCGGGCATGGCCCGTACCATGTCGCGCAACGTGGCCTGCCCGCCATCCGGCAAGTGAAAGGACGTGATCCAGGTGCGCGGCGCACGCTCCAGCGCGGCGGGCGACAGGATGGCGAAGAAATTGACCTGCATACTGTTCCAGTCCACCTGGCGGATGCTGCTCACCGACACCTCCACCAGGTCGCCAGCCACATCGAATGCGATCCGGTCACCCAGGCCGATGCCCAGTCGCAGGGCCAGTTCCTCTTCGAGCGATACTTCCTGGCCTGCACCATCCAGCGCCCTGCCCTGCACGATCCGGTTGTGCCCGGGCAAGGCATCGGCATAGGACAGATTGAACTCCCGTTCGGCTTGGCGCTGCGCGCGCGGATCCTCGTAGCGGGCCGGATCGACGGCCTCGCCATTGATGGACACCAGACGACCCCGGATCATGGGTGCCAGTTCGGGCGAACTGACGCCGGCATCAAGCAGGGATTGCTGTACGGCGTCGCGCTGGTCATCCTGGATGTTGATGACGAACCGGTTGGGCATATCGGCAGGCAGGCTGGCCTGCCAACTGCCGACCAGATCGGTGCGTGCCAGTGCCAGCACCAGGATTGCCATCAACCCCAGCGCCAGCGTGACGACTTGCGCGAGCACACCTGCGCGCCGACGTCGCATGCCGGCCAGGGCCATGCGCCAGGCCGACGTCCGTCCTCCGGCCCGCGCCAGCCAGCCGGCCAGCATCAGGCCTGCATGTGCGGCCAGCGCAAAAATCAACGCAGCCCCCGTAAAGCCCAGCGCCACCATCCCGCCCAGACGCCAATCACCCGCAAACCATGCCAGCAGCAGCGTCAGTCCGATCAAACCGGGCGCATAGTCGAGCATCGCACCACGGATGTTGCCCTCGACCTGTGCGGGTCGCAGCACGCGCATCGGCGGCACCCGCCGCAACCGGTCGAGCGCGGGCCAGGCAAAGGCCAGCAACAGCCAGAGTCCCAGCAAGGCCGCACGCAGCGCCGGCCAGAGACCGACAGGGGCCAGCGTTTCAGGCAGCAGATCCCCCAGGATAGCCAGCAACGCGCCATGCGCAGCATACCCAAGGCCCATGCCTGCCAGCGCGGCAACCAATCCCGCCATGAAGAACTCAGCCAGCAACAGCGCCGTGATATCGGCCTGGGTGCTGCCCAGGCAACGCATCACGGCCATGCCGGCACGATGGCGCTGCAGAAAACGCCGACTGCCCAGCGCAATGGCCAATGCCGCCATCATGGCGGCCGTCAGCGCCACCAGTGACAGGAACTGCTGTGCCCGTACCAGCGTGGCATGCACGGCAGGGCGACCCTCCTCCAGCGTATCCAGCCGCAGGCCGGTCTTGAGCTGCGGAGCCAACCAGCGTTCCCATTGCCCGACCTGTTCCGGCGTACCGGCCACCAGCAGCGCATAATCGATCCGGCTACCCGGCACGATCAGCCCCGACCGCGCCAGGTCCTCGGCACTCAGCATCAGCCTGGGGGCCATCGTGGTCAGACGCATCTCGCGATCCGGCTCGTAGGTCAGCACGCCATCGATACGCAAGGTCAGATTGCCCAGCGCCAGACTGTCGCCCAGGTCGGCTCCCAATGCAGCCAGCAGGCGCGGCTCAGCCCAGACGCTGCCAGGCACCGGTGCGCCACGTTCCCATTGCCCGACGGGATCATCTGCCGTGCGTGCCACCCGCACCTGACCACGCAGCGGATAGTCGGGACTGACAGCCTTGACCGAGGCCAGTTGCATATCCTGTCCGAAGCGCGCCATCGAAGGAAATTGCCAGGTATGGGCCAGTTGCAGACCACGCCGTTGCGCCTCCTGCTCCCAGCCATTCGATAACGGCGTATCCGACCTGAGCACGCTGTCAGCTCCCAGCATCTGGCCAGCCTCGCGACCCAGGGTCCGTTCTACCCGGTCAGCCAGCAGGCCGACACCGGCCAGGGCCGCCACGGCCACCAACAAGGCAAGGCACAGCATGCCAAGCTCCCCTGCCCGCGCGTCGCGCCAGGCAAAACGGATGGCTTGCTGCCAGAAGCGGCGGGTCATGATCGGCATGTGGCGGCATATCCTGCGGAGGGTTTTTTGTGCAAGCATTTTACAGGCGCGTAAAATGCCGCGTTTGACATATTCATTCTATAAGCTGATCCGAGGAGAAGACACCATGATTCGCACCCCCTGGATGCGTTCCCTGCTGGCCGCCGCCTGCGTGGCGGGCGCCGCCTTCAGCCAGCCTGCCGCTGCCGCCGATTCACTCAAGATGGCCTATGCGCTGTCGGCCAATTCGCACTATGGTGCGGGCGGCAAGGCGTTCGCGGAGTCCTTCGAAAAAAACACCGATGGTCGCTTTGCCATCGAGCAGTTCGGCAACAGCGCCCTGGGCGGTGAACGCGAAGTCATCGAAGGCCTGCAACTGGGCACCATCGACCTGGCGATCCTGTCGACGGGTGCCACGCTCAATTTCGTGCCGGCCACCGGCGTATTCGACATTCCGTTCCTGATGCGCGACCTGGACCATGCCCGCGCCGTGCTCGACGGCCAGATCGGCACCGACATGCTGGGTGAATTCTCCAAGCGCGGCCTGGTTGGCCTGGCCTGGGGCGAACAGGGCTTCCGCCACCTGACCAACAGCGTGCGTCCGGTCCGCACCCCCGAAGATGCCAAAAATCTGAAGATCCGCACCACGGAAAACCCCATCCATATTGCCGCCTTCCGCGCCATCGGCATCCTGCCTACGCCCATGGCATGGCCGGAAGTGGCAACGGCACTGCAGCAAGGCACCATCGATGGTCAGGAAAACCCGCTGTCGGTCATCGTCTCGGCCAAGCTGTCGCAACTGCAGAAATATGCATCGCTGACCGGCCACGTCTATGCACCTGCCGTCATCGTGGCATCTCCTGATCTTTTCGACAGCCTTTCCGACGAAGACAAGCAGAAACTGGTCGAGGCTGCACAGGCCGCCGGCGCAGCGATGCGCGCCTATGTCGATGACGTCGAGAAAAACGGTGTGGCACAGCTCCAGGCCGAAGGCATGGAAGTCGTGACCGATGTCGATCGCGAAGCATTTGCAGCGGCGGTCGAAACGGTCTATCCCGAGTACTACAAGAAGTTCGACAAGCAACTGATCGATTCGATCCGCGCTGTCCAGTAATCCCTCTCGCGATTCTATCGTTGCATCATGCGTCTACTCTGCCTCATTGACCAGGCGCTCTTTCGCCTGGTTTCCGCTGCGGTCCAGATCCTGCTGCTGGCGGCCGTAGCCGCCGGCTTCTTCCAGGTCGTGGCCCGTTTCGTCCTGCACAGCCCGCTCGATTGGAGTGAAGTGGCGACGCGGGCCATCATCATCTGGACCGTGCTGCTGGGTACGGCGCTGGCGTTCCGCCATGGTGCCATGATCAGCGTGGATATGCTGCGCAGCATCATGGCCCGGCGCGGTTTCCGCTGGTTCTCAGACATCATCGCCCTGACCTGCATGAGCTTCCTGCTCTTTCTGGCCTGGATCGGAGGGCAGATGACCTGGCGGGTCCGCTTCCAGACCGTACCGAGCCTGGAGATCTCGATTTCCTGGATCTACCTGGCCATTCCGGTCGGTGCCACGCTGGCCGCCATCGGCGTACTGGCCCACTGGGTCGAGCAGCGCCGGCAGCCGCTGCCGGCCACGTCGACAGACGACGCGCAGCATACGGGCAGCGAGCATCATGCCGACATTGCCTCCACGACTTCCGGGAGGCCCTGAACGCCATGTCCCAGTTGATGATTTTCTCCATGGTCGTCTTTTTCGGCCTGTCTATTCCTGTTGCCGTGGCCATCGGCCTGTCCTCGATGCTCGGCATTGCCCTGACCGAGCGGCTGACCTGGCTGGTCGTGGCGCAGCAGCTCTTTGCAGCCCTGGACAAATACCCGCTGGTCGCGATTCCCTTCTTTATCCTGGCCGGCAACCTGATGGAAGCCGGTGGCATCTCGGCACGCATGGTCGATTTCGCCAAGAGCCTGGTCGGACGCCTGCAGGGCGGCCTGGCCTGCGCCTGCGTGCTGACCTGCATGATCTTTGCTGCCGTAGCCGGCTCCAGCGTGGCCACGACCTTCGCAGTGGGTGCCATCCTGATCCCGGCCATGGTGCGCCACGGCTACCCGGCACCGTTCGCGGCATCGCTGCAGGCAACGGCTGCGGAGCTGGGCGTCATCATCCCGCCGTCGATCCCGATGATCCTGTTTGCCGTGTCCACCGACACATCGACCGGCGAACTGTTCATCGCCGGCGTCGGCCCCGGCCTGCTGATCGGTATCGCGCTGATGTTCTATGTCTGGTTCCATGCCCGCCGCCATGGCCTGGGCAAGGATGACGGCAAGGACCGTCTGACCGTCGGTGCCGCGCTGCGTCGCTCCTGGCTGGCGCTGCTGATGCCCGTCATCATCCTGGGCGGCATCTACGGCGGTGTCTTCACCCCCACCGAAGCCTCGGTGGTCGCCGTGGTCTACGCCCTGCTGGTCAGCATCCTGATCTACCGCACTATCCGCTTCAGTACGCTGTCGCTGGTGCTCAAGCGCTCGGCAGTCTCCAGCGCCGTGATCATGTTCATCATCGCCAATGCCGGCGTGTTCAGCTTCCTGCTCAATCGCGCTGGCGTGCCCGATGCGCTGGGTGCCTGGCTGAGCCAGTTGTTCAGCGACAAGATGACCTTCCTGCTCGGCGTCAACCTGGCGCTGTTCGTCATCGGCATGTTCATCGAGACCTCTGCTTCGATCGTGGTGCTGGCCCCGCTGCTGCTGCCAGTGGCCGTGCAGTTCGGCATTGATCCGGTGCATTTCGGCGTGATCATGATCGTCAACCTGGCGCTGGGCATGATCACCCCGCCACTGGGCGTCAACCTGTTTGCCGCCAGTACGGTATCCGGCGTGCCACTGGAAAGAATGATGCGACCGCTGGTGCCGTTCGTACTGGTGACACTGGCCTGCCTGGCCCTGATCACCTATCTGCCAGGGCTGTCGCTGGGTCTGCGGGACCTGGCCTACGGATACTGATCCACTGGCTGTCTTGAAGCCTGCCTGCCCAGGGTAGGCAGGCTTCAGACCCAGGCAAAGGCAGGGTCGCCCCACCTGATGCCTGAACGGTATCCTTAAAACTCGTAGCGCATGCTCACATTGATGCTGCGCGGTGCGCCCCAGGTGTAGAACAGTCCTTGCGCATTGAAGTTGGTCACACCGGCAAAGTATTTCTTGTCCAGCGCATTGTTGAGGTTGGCATGGATACTGAGCCGGTCATTGACTTGATAGCGTGCCATCAGATCAAGCAGCCAGTAGGCCTCCTGGCGCAGCTCCGCCGTGCCGCGCTGTACCGAAATCGCACTCTGCCAGCGGGTGGCCGCGCCGACCGTCAACCCGCGCAGCGAACTCTCGCCAAACTGATAGGTTGTCCCCAGCTTGAACTGGTGTTTGGGCGTGGTGCTGGCACTGTTCAGATCGCTGCTGTTCTGCACATAGCTGCCCTGAACCTGCCAGCCACGCACCACCTCACCGGAAAGCTCCAACTCGTAGCCCTTGCGGATCGCGCCCGAAACCGCCGTGTAATACTCCTCGCCGCGCACATTCATGCCCGCCACTTCGGCGGTATTGTCGGTCCGCATCCAGAAGTAGCTGGCACTGGCATTGAGACGCCGGTCAAAAAACTCACCCTTGGCACCGACCTCATAAGTGATGCCTTCTTCAGGGTCCAGCGTCCGATCATCAATATCCTTGGCGCTCTGTGCCTGGAAGATGCTGGCATAGCTGGCATAGACCGAGACATCCTGCGCCACATCGATCACCAGACCGGCATAGGGCGTGACCACAGCCTTTTCATGCAGGTCGTAGTTGTACCAACCGACATCGGTCACATCCTTCTGCCGATAATCGGTCACGCGTGCACCGACGATCAGCTTGACCGGATCGGCCAGCGAAAAGCGGCCGGCAGTATAGGCATACCAGCGGTCATTGCTGAAATAATCGTCGGAATAGTCCTGGTTGTCGGCAGGTTGCGGAACGATGCTGCCACCCTGGCTGAAGTCGGCTCCACTCAGAACCTCGTCAGGCTGGCTGGACCTGAGCAGCGTCGTCCGATGACGGGATGCGCCGACACCGAACAGCAACTGGTGCTCCTGCCCGAAAAGCTCGAATGGCCCCTGCAGATCGAGCATGACACTCTGGTCGCGCGATTTGATGTCTTTGTACAAACCGTACTGAGCTGTCACTGGCACAGCATAGCGCAGCGAACCGATGCGCATATTGGGCGTCTGGATACCCTCGTGTGCCACTTGCAGCTTGCCCGTCCAGCCATTGGCAAAACGATGCTCCAGGCGGGCGAAGGCATTGAGGGAGTTCTGCCGGTAACCGGCCCAGTCTGCGCCGATATTGAAATCACGTGGCATCAGGGGCACGGCGTTGCCCTTGCCGTCAAACCCCTGGATCGGCGTGGTACCACCGGCCCCCCGTACTTCACGCTCGCGCCAGGTCAACCCTGCGCTCAGCACGGTATCCGGCGTCAGGTCGTATTCCAGCGTGCCGTATACCATCGAGCTGTCGGTATCCTTGCCATTGAAGGTCTTGGCATCCCTGCGTGCGGCGACCAGCCGGCCACGCAGACTGGCATCGGCATTCAGCGGACCACTCACATCGGCATCAGCCCGATAGGTATCCCAACTGCCGGCTCCCGCCGTGACGCTGGCCTGAAACTCGCGCGTGGGCCGCTTGCGAATGAGATTGACGGTCGCACCATAGGCACCATCGCCGTTGATCAGGCCCGACGAGCCCTTGAGCACTTCGATGCGGTCGATCTCGGCCATGTCGTCAAAGCTATGGACGATGTGGCTGTTCCAGCCCCAGCCATTGCTGTAGCGGCGATTGCCATCGGTCTGCAAATTGACCTTGGAACCCCGGACATTGAAAGTGGCCATATCGTTCTGCCGGGTCACCGTCACGCCGGGCGTCTGCTCCATGACATCAGCCAGTGTTTCCAGCTTGAAGTCGTCCATGCGCTGGCGCGTCATCACGGTCACCGATTGCGGCGTCTCGCGCAGCGTCATCTCCAGGCCCGTCGCCGTCCTGCTGGGCCCCGTTGCCGTATAGCTACCGGTGCCATCTGTCGTGCCATCGGCAACCCCCTGTACTGTGACGGCATCCAGCATCTGGGTATGGCCGCGCTCCATCTGGCGGATCGGGCGCAGGGCATAGCCACCACCAGCGCGCGCCTGCGCCTCGATACCCGAACCGGCCAGCAACGCGGCCAGCCCCGCCTCGGCATCGTAGCGGCCTGAAAGTCCAGGGCTGTAATGCCCTTGCAGCAAAGCGGCGTCATAGGTCAGGTTGATGCCTGCTTCACGGGCAAAATGCAGTACGGCGGCATCAAGCGGGCCTGCCGGAATACTGTAGCTGTTCGACTCGGCGGCAGGTGCCGATGTCGCGGACGCCTGGGCCTGGGCCACTCGACCATCCAGCCCAAGGGCCACCCCCAGCGACAGGCATATCAGGGCACCCTGCAAGGCACGCGCCAAAGGCGTGCGCTGGAAATGCATGAATTCAGCAGGAGAAACGGAGTCGGCGGCCGATGGTGGCGTCGGTCTGGAGGTCAGGGTCATGGCTTGGCTTTACGAATGAGAGTGAATCAAAAATCGGTATTCACTCAATAAGCCGGACCAGAACGGAAAACCCCTCAGTTTTCGTGAAGTGCCCCTACCGATACCCAATATCGCGTCAGATAGCGGATACGGACCGGCTGTGTCTGGGCCAGGAACTGCAATGCGCGATCAGTGTCCTGCAGATGGAACAATCCAGACACACGCAGGCCTGCCACCGCCTCGTCCCAGCGCAGCAGGCCTGCGCGATAGCGGGCCAACTCACCCAGCACGAGCGAGAGCGGCATATCCTCGCCTGCAATCACACCCTGCGTCCAGCCATCGACCCGCATGCCCTGCATATTCTCAGTGGCAACGACATCGGTGCCAAGCAGATATGTCTCCCCTGGCTTGACGATATGCACCGCCTCGGCAGCGTCTGCCGGATACAGGGCCACAGCACCTTCCTGCACGCCGATGCGCACCCCGTGCTCCATCAGGCGCACCGTGAAGCGTGTACCCAGCGCCTGCAAGCGTCCGAACGGCGTCTGCACCCAGAAGGGTCGACGGACAGGTTGACCGATATCGGCACCGGTACGGATGGCCACCTCGCCACGCGTCAGGACGATTCGCCGCAGCGGACCGAAATCGGTACGAACGGCGCTGTCTGTATTGAGGTGCAGAGTCGTGCCATCGTCCAGTTGCCACTGGTGCCGCTCGCCCATCACCGTGCTGGCATCTGCCACCAATCGCTGCCAGGGAGTATGGCGCTGGGCCATCCATCCCAGGCCGGCCAGCAGCCCTCCCATCGACAAAGCCTGCAACGCGGTACGGCGCTGGGCCTGCCGGCGGGTGCGCTGTATCTGGACGCGATCCAGGGCATGGTTCAGCAAAGGAGCCGGCATGCCGGCAAAAGGCTGCGACAGCGATGTGATCCGTTCCCAGGCCAGCGCATGCAGCCGGTCAGTGAGCAGCCAGCGTTCGAACGAGACATGAGTCTGTTCGGATGGCTCGCCATGGTGCAGGCGAATAGACCAGGAAATGGCCGCCTCGATCACGGCCTCCGGAATGGGTACAGGGCGGCCTCGCCGCAGATCCGGGCTCATGTTTCAAAGCGTGCGGCATAGCAGGCACGCAATCCTTTGGCGATATAACGCTCGACCGTGGCCACCGACACGCCAAGGCGCTCGCCGATCTGCCGGCAGGTCAGCCCCTCGAGCTGCGCCAGCAAAAAGGCATTGCGCACTGCCGGCTTGAGTGTGTCCAGCATACGATCGATTTCGGTCAGGGCCTCCAGCAGGATCATGCGTGTCTCGACCGAAGGCACCTCGGACTCGGGCAGATTCGCCAGGGTTTCGAGCCAGGCCTGCTCCAGGTCGCGCCGACGCCAGTGATCGACCACCAGGCCACGCGCGATGGTAGCCAGCAAGGCCCTGGGCTCGCGTGCCTGGATGGGTGCCTGGCGCATCAGCAGGCGCATGAATACATCCTGGGCCAGATCGGACACATCGCCGGCATTGTCGAGCCGGCGACGCAGCCAGCCCTGCAACCAGCCATGATGATCGAGGTACAGCATCCGCACTTCCTGCTGCACTACGCCCTTGTCTGCCACTGCCGCATACCCTCACGTTTCAGTGATGGCACACGCCATCCACGGATAAGAATTGTTTTTATTTTATATTGCAGATGAAAAATCGGGCAACTTGCATGGGGCGTGTGGCAAAACGCCAGCACCATCAGGCTCAAGCATCATCCCCACGCAGCCGTGCCAGCGCCTCGTCGAGCCGGTCCACGGCCCAGATTTCCAGTCCTTCGATCGGTTGTCTGGGCGCATTGGCCGACGGAATCAGCGCAATGCCGAAGCCCAGCTTGGCGGCTTCGCGCAAGCGCTCCTGCCCGCGAGGTGCAGGACGGATTTCCCCCGCCAGCCCTACCTCGCCAAAGGCCACCAGCCCCTTGGGCAGTGGCCGGTTGCGCATCGACGACATAATGGACAGAAGAACCGGCAGGTCGGCTGCGGGCTCGGCAATCCGCACGCCACCGACCGCATTCAGGAAAACATCCTGGTCGAAGGTGGGAATCCCGGCATGCCGGTTCAGCACTGCCAGCAGCATGGCCAGCCGGTTGCTCTCCAGACCCACGGTCAGGCGACGCGGGTTGGGCACGTGGGCGCTGTCGACCAGCGCCTGGATCTCGACCAGCAGCGGCCGGCTGCCTTCCTGCGTCACCATGACGCAGGCTCCGGGCACCTGCTGCTCATGACGTGACAGAAACAGCGCAGACGGATTGGCCACACCCTTGAGACCCCGGTCGGTCATGGCGAACACGCCCAGTTCATTGACTGCCCCAAAGCGGTTCTTGATGGCCCGGACCAGGCGGAACGAAGAATGTGTATCCCCTTCGAAATACAGCACCGTATCGACGATGTGCTCCAGCACCCGCGGACCGGCCAGTGCCCCTTCCTTGGTGACATGGCCGATCATGATGATGGCGGTGCCTGTCTGCTTGGCAATGCGCGTCAATTGCGCGGCACACTCGCGCACCTGTGCGACCGAGCCGGGCGCTGAACTCAGTTCCCCCGAGTAAAGAGTCTGGATGGAATCGATCACCGCCACGGCGGGCCGATGCTGGGCCAATGCTGCCTGGATCGCCTCGAGCCGAATCTCCGACAGCAGATCGACCTGCCCCGTTTCCACGCCCAGCCTGCGTGCACGCAGCGCCACCTGAGCCGCCGACTCCTCACCCGTCACGTACAGCACCGGCACGCGCCCTGACAGGGCAGCCATGGCCTGCAACAGCAGCGTCGATTTGCCGATGCCGGGGTCACCGCCGATCAGCACCACGGCCCCCTCGACCAGGCCGCCACCCAGTACCCTGTCGAATTCATCGAGCCCGACGGGGGTGCGCGGCAGTTCCTGCGCCTCGACCTCGGCCAGCTTGCGCACGGTCACGTCACTGCCTGCCAGCGGAGCAAAGCGATGCGCCGCCCCGGCGGCAGGCGCATCGGCGATCACGCTTTCCTCAAGCGTATTCCAGGCATTGCAATGCGGACACTGCCCTTGCCACTTGGGTGTACGGCCGCCGCATTCGCTGCATATGTACGCGGTTTTTGCCTTTGCCATCGATCCCTGCCCTGTCTGCTGTCAAAACGAGAATTGCAAGTCTAACGTATCGCCCTGGAGACACCGCCCAGGCAATTGACGCTTATCCATCCACGCCAGGGCCGAGCCAGCCTAAAATGCCGCCATGTCCGTCGATCACTATGAAAACTTCCCCGTGGCCTCCTGGCTGCTGCCGCCTGCCATCCGGCCTGCCGTCGTGACCATCTACCGTTATGCCCGCCATGCCGACGACCTGGCCGACGAGGGCGATGCCACGCCCCAGGCCAGGCTGGCTGCCCTGCGGGCATGCCGTGCAGCCCTGCATGCCCGCCTGCAGGGGCAACCCGTACCGGAGGGGCCCGAACAGGCAGAACTGGACACCCTCTGTACCCCGCTGGCAGCCGTCATGGCACGTCATGGACTGTCGCAAGTGCCCTTCGACAACCTGCTGAGCGCTTTCGAGCAGGATCTGACCACCCATCGCTACGACAGCTACGCCGCGCTGCTGGACTATTGCCGCCTGTCAGCCAACCCGGTCGGCTATCTGATGCTGTCGCTGTTCGGTGTCGGCGGCCCCGATGCGCTGCGCGAATCCGATGCGATCTGCACCGGTCTGCAGTTGGCCAACTTCTGGCAGGATGTCGCCATCGATCTCGACAAGCAGCGCATCTACCTGCCCCAGGAAGACCTGCGCCGTTTCGGTCTGGACCCGGCGCAGCCGGACACATGGGCCACGGCACCTGGCTGGCGACCTCTGATGAAATTCCAGATCGATCGCACCCGCCGCCTGCTAAAATCCGGCTGGCCGCTGACCCGACGGATTACCGGTCGCTGCGGCTGGGAGCTGCGCCTGATCGTCCAGGGTGGTCTGCGCATTCTCGACAGGATCGAAGCTGCCGATTTCGATGTGTTCCGCCACCGCCCCGTACTCGGCAAGCGTGATGGCCTCATAGTGCTGTGGCGGGCATTGCTGAACCAGATATGACTCCCGACGAATACTGCCAGGACAAAGCCGCCCGCAGCGGTTCGAGCTTCTATTACGCCTTCCTGTTCCTGCCGCCCGAACGGCGGCGCGCCATCACGGCCCTGTATGCCTACTGCCGCGAAGTGGACGACGTGGTGGACGAGTGCACGGACCCGTCACTGGCCCGCATCAAGCTGGCCTGGTGGCGCGAACAGATCGCGGCCATGTACGAAGGTCGTGCCGAACATCCCGTCACCCAGGCGCTGGCACCGCATATTCATGTCTACGGGCTGGAGAAGGACAAGCTGCTGGCCGTCGTCGATGGCATGGAAATGGACCTCGACCAGAGCCGCTACCTCGACTATGCCGGCCTGAAAAAATACTGCTGGCATGCGGCTGGCGTCGTCGGCGAAATGTCCGCCGCCATTTTCGGCCATACCGAGCCGGCCACGCTGCTGTATGCAGAAAAGCTGGGACTGGCCTTCCAGCTCACCAACATCATCCGCGACATCGGCGACGATGCCCGGCGCGACAGGATCTACCTGCCCATCGACGATCTGCAGCGCTTTGGCGTCAAGGCGGCCGACATCATCAATGGCCGCTATTCCGAACAGTTCTCGGCACTCATGGCATTCCAGGCCGAGCGAGCACGGCAAGCCTACCGCGAAGCCGTACAGTTGCTGCCCGAGGCAGACCGCCGGGCACAGCGTCCCGGTCTGATGATGGCAGCCATCTACCATGCCCTGCTCGATGAGATCGAACGCGAAAACTGGCAGGTCCTGCACCAGCGTATCGCCCTCACGCCACTGCGCAAACTTTTCCTGGCCTGGCGAGTCTGGGTCAGCGGTGGCCGCAGTCTGATCCGCCGCCTGTCGCGCTGACCCTGCCTCCCCATTACACGAGACTGCCATGTCGCACGCCACGGATTCCCTACATATCGCTGTCATCGGTGCCGGCTGGGCCGGCCTGGCGGCCACGGCCACCCTGCAGGAACTGGGATGCCGCGTGACCGTATTCGAAGCCGCCCATCAGGCCGGCGGCCGGGCCCGGCGCCTGCCCTCCTCGACCGGCTTCGACCATCCACTCGACAACGGCCAGCATATCCTGCTGGGTGCCTACCGCGAAACGCTGGCCCTGATGCAGAGTATCGGCATCAATCCAGACAAGGCCTTGCTGCGCCTGCCGCTGCAACTGGGCAGTGCCGACGGCAGCTTCGGCCTGCGAGCCCCCCGCTGGCCTGCCCCCTGGCATGCATTGGCCGCATTGCTGGAAGCAGACGGTCTGAACTGGTCCGAACGCCTTGCCGCCATCCGCCTGCTGCTGACGCTCAAGGGTGCCCGCTGGCAGGCTCCCGCCCAGGAAACCGTCTCCGGTCTGCTGCAGCGGCTGCACCAGCCCGAAAGGCTGTGCCAACGGCTCTGGCATCCGCTTTGCATGGCCGCCATGAACACCTTGCCAGCCAAAGCCTCGGCGGCACTCTTTGCCACCGTACTGCGCGACAGTCTGGGCGGCTCGCGCCATGACTCGGATCTGCTGCTGCCGGCCCGCGATCTGTCGGCCCTCTGGCCCGACACCATCGCGCAAAGTGCCGACATCCGTTTTGGCCATACCATCCGCAAGGTTCACCTGGAACTGGCCCACGGCCTGCGACTCGACCAGTTTCCCACGATATTCGATGGCGTCATCGCCGCCATCCCGCCACACAACGCGCATCGCCTGCTGCACGACTGTGGCGACAATGCCCTGCTGGCCCGTCTCAATGCATTCGACACCCAGCCCATCGCCACGCTGTATTTCAAGCTGGCCAAACCCTGGAAGTTGCCGGCACCGATGCTCATGCTGTGGGAAGACCATGAGCGTGGTCATGACGGCCAGTGGCTTTTCGACCGCACACAACTGCTTCAGGCTGCCACCGCCGGCAGCAAGGCAGCGGGCAGCGGCACGGAACTGGCCGTGGTCGTCAGCGCTGCCCAAGCCCTGCTGGAGCGGCCCCGCGAACTGGCAATCGCCCGCCTGGAAGAACAGGTTCGCGAACAGGTCGCCCGCCACCCCCGCAGTCCAGGCCCGATGCCCGAGGTGATCGAGCATGCCCTGATGATCGAGAAAAAGGCGACATTCACCGCCCGGCCCGGGCTGGTGCGTCCTGCTACGGCCACGCACTGGCCAGGGCTGCGACTGGCAGGTGACTGGACGGACACCGGCTATCCCGGCGTTCTCGAAGGTGCGGTACGCAGCGGCAAACAGGCTGCGCAGGAGCTTCATGCCTGGCTGAACGGCATCAAGACATAGTCATCGTTCGGAAAAGCCGGAAGTGAATAAATGCTTTATTTCAGGCTTTTCGAAAATCGATTTTCAATTTCCTTTCGCGGCAGAAGTCCATGAAGCGTCGGGACACCAGCATCTGCGTCTTGAACTCTGAATCGCGCACAATCAGAAAACCATCACCTGGATTGCCTTTATAGACTGCTTTTTCCAGGATAAAGTCACCATCCCTCAACATCCTGAAGGAAGAGGCTTCCTTGTCGACAATATCCAGAAAATCATTTGTCCTGCACAGATAAAAATCCGTGACATGCTCCTCGCATGCAATCCTTATTCTGGCCCATTCCAGGCTGCCTGGGGCGAATTCCTCAATTTCACGCATGGCTCTTTCCGAAAAAACAGGCACCCCGATATTGGCGGAAAGATAATCGGCCTCCAGGAGATTTGAATATTCTATATTTTCCTGAGCGATCCCTTCCAGGGTCGTGAAGCCAAGAAACGCCCCATCTCCCTCGCCCCATATGAAGTACGAGGATATCCTTCCTTTGGGATCCCGGATATCGATAACATCACCGCCAGCGGCAAGCAGACTGTCGATAAAATAAAATTCCATACCCATGATCCGGGGAGATATTCTCAGCTTGCAGAAATGCCTGAGTGATGTTTTGTTGCATCAGCCAGCGTGCGCCTCGATATAGCGTCGCACGGCCTGCGCATCGTTGTTCATCACCTCGACACGCTGCGGCAGTTGCTCAAGTTCCGCCAGGGCGGCGGGACGCGCCGGTTCGATGCCGATGGCCTCGACAATGGTGGCAGAGAACTTGGCCGGCAAGGCCGTCTCGAGCACCAGCATCGGTACACCGGCCTCGACATGACTGGCCGCGACCTTGGCGGCATCGGCCGTATGCGGATCGATCACCACGCCAGACGCGGCATGCACCGCGCGGATCGTCTCCAGGCGATCCTGGTGGCTACTGGAGCCGGACACAAAGCCGAACTCGCGCTCGAAACGAGGCTGCTCGGCCGACAGATCGAACTGCCCTTCCGCTGCCAGCTGTGCCCACAGCGCCCGCACCCGCTCGGGATCGCGGCCCACCAGATCGTAGACGAAACGCTCGAAATTGGACGCCTTGGAGATATCCATCGACGGGCTGGACGTGACGTAGGTCTGGGCACTGGCGCGAGGGCGATAGATCCCGGTGCGGAAAAACTCTTCCAGTACGTTGTTTTCGTTGGTGGCCAGTACCAGCCGCCGGATCGGCAGCCCCATGCTGCGAGCAATATGGCCGGCCAGGATGTTGCCGAAATTGCCGGACGGTACGGCAAACGATACTTCGCCGCCCGCAACATTGGCACGCAGCCAGCCGTGGATGTAATACACCACCTGGGCAGCGATCCGGGCCCAGTTGATCGAGTTGACCGCACCGATCTGGTAGCGACGGCGAAAATCGAGATCGCCGGCCAGTTGCTTGACGATGTCCTGGCAGTCGTCGAACATGCCATGCACCGCAATGTTGTGGATGTTGGCATCCTGCAGCGAATACATCTGCGCCCGCTGGAACGGGCTCATCAGGCCATGCGGCGACAGCATGTAGACCGCCACATTGCGCTTGCCGCGCAACGCATACTCGGCCGCCGATCCGGTATCGCCGGAAGTGGCCCCCAGGATATTGATCTGCTGGCCGCGCTGGCCCAGCACATACTCGAAGACCTGGCCCAGGAACTGCATGGCCATGTCCTTGAAGGCCAGCGTCGGCCCTTCGGACAACCCCAGCAGTGTCAGGCCGCCGCCTGCGTAGCCGGGCAGCGGCTTGAGCGGCACGATGGCCGCACTGGAGAACACGCCTTCGCGATAGGCATCGGCTGTCAGGCGACGCAGATCGGCTGACGGGATATCGTCGGCAAACAGTCCCAACACCTCGGCAGCCAGCTCGGCATAGCCCAGGCTGGCCCAGGCAGAGAGATGCGGGCGAATGTCCGGCAGCGTTTCCGGCATCGCCAGACCGCCGTCGGGGGCCAGCCCCTCGAGCAGGACATCGGAAAAGGACTGCGGCACCATGCCGCCACGCGTGGAGAGGTACTTCATGCCAGGTTTTCCATACGAATCCGGGTCACGCTGGAGCGGACCTGCGGCAATTGCTCGATCAGGCCGATGGCCCGGTTGACGTCGCGCTCGACGGCCTGATGGGTCAGGAAAATGATATCGGCACCGGAATCACCATGCGGGCGCTGGATCATCGAGCCGATGGAAATCTCGGCCTCGGCCAGGATCCGGGCGATATCGGCCAGCACGCCCGGCTGGTCATCGACATGCAGGCGCAGGTAGTACGCCGTGCGGACATCCTCGATCGGAAGAATGGGCGTGTCTGCCATGGCATCATGCTGGAACGCCAGGTACGGCACCCGTTGCTCCGGCGCGGCCCCCTGCAGGCGCGCCACATCGACCAGGTCGGCGATCACGGCCGATGCCGTCGGCTCTTCGCCTGCGCCCTGGCCGTAGTAAAGCGTGGGGCCTACGGCATCGCCATGCACCAGCACGGCATTCATGGCACCTTCGACATTGGCCAGCAGCCGGCCCTCGGGAATCAGGGTCGGATGCACGCGCAGCTCGATACCGTCGGGACGCAGCTTGGTGATGCCCAGCAGCTTGATGCGATAACCCAGGTTTTCAGCGTGGACGATATCTTCCTGCGCCAGCTTGCTGATGCCCTCGACATGGGCGCGGTCGAACTGCACCGGTACGCCGAAGGCCATCGATGCCAGCAAAGTCAGCTTGTGCGCGGCATCGACACCCTCGATATCAAAGGTCGGATCGGCCTCGGCGTAGCCCAGGCGCTGGGCATCGGCCAGCGCAGCCTCGAACGACAGCCCGCGGCTGCGCATTTCGGACAGGATGAAATTGGTAGTGCCATTGATGATGCCGGCCAGCCAGTTGATCCGGTTGGCGCTCAGGCCTTCGCGCAGCGCCTTGATGATGGGGATACCACCGGCCACGGCAGCCTCGTACACCAGCATCACGCCTTTTTCGCGAGCTGCGGCAAACAGCTCGTTGCCATGGCAGGCCAGCAGCGCCTTGTTGGCGGTCACGACATGCTTGCCCTGGGCAATGGCTTCGCGGACCAGTTCAAGTGCCAGCGTATAGCCGCCGATCAATTCGACCACGATGTCGATTTCTGGATCACGCACGACCTCGAAAGGATCGGTCGTGATGGCCGTGGCGTCGCCCACCTTGCTGCGCGCCCGCGCCATGTCGCGCACGGCGATACGACTGACCTCGATGCTGCGACCTGCGCGACGGGCAATTTCCCCGCCATTGCGATTCAGTACATTCCAGACACCGCCACCGACGACACCCAGACCCAGCAACCCGACCTTGAGCGGTTTCATTTCAACAGACCACGGCTTCATTTCAACAGACCACCCTTGCGGAACGATTTCCCCAGGCGCTGCGCACCGCACACACCGGGCAATTAAGATAAAACGGATAACCTGATAATCTAGCGCAAGGTCGGCGCTATCGCAAATCAATTCGTTGCTTGAACGGCCAAATTCCTGTCATCGCTCTGTCATGACGTATTACGCTATGATGTTCCCGTTGTTTCCGGAGCATGCGATTGAAACTGAGCAATGACACCAACCCCCTGCTGAACACCGTGACAGCCTACGGCGACGGCTATATCGAGGTCAACCGGGCGCGCTTCGAACACGCAGTGGCCTTTGGACCCGAGGGCGAGGTCGGGCACTGGCCCGTTTCCTCCGCCGACGAGATCACCACCGAACTGCTCCGGCAGGCCGCCGGCCTGCGCCAGGCTGCAGCCGATCCGATGGCTTTTCTCGACGCTGACGAATCATCGGCCATACGTCCGCCAGACGCGCCCGAGGTGCTGCTGGTCGGCACCGGTACGCGCCAGCGCTTTCTTCACCCCAGCATCCTGCAGCCGCTTTTCAAGATCGGCATCGGCGTCGAAACCATGGACACCCAGGCAGCCGCCCGTACCTATAACATCCTCATGGCCGAAGGCCGCCGCGTGGTCGTCGCGCTGCTGCCCGCCTGAGCCAGACAAGGAGCCTTCCATGACACTACCCGTCACCGGCCAGCCAGCCCCGGACTTCACCATTGATGGCACTCAAGGCCCGGTCACGCTGTCGGCATTGCGCGACAAAGCTGTTGTCCTGTATTTCTACCCCAAGGACAGCACCCCTGGCTGCACCACAGAAAGCCAGGATTTTCGCGACCTGCACCCAGAATTCCTGGCGCAGGACTGTATCGTGCTGGGTATTTCCCGCGACAGCCTGCGCTCGCACCAGAATTTCACCGAAAAGCAAAGTCTGCCTTTTGCCTTGCTTGCGGATACCGATGAAGCCGTCTGCACGCTGTATGGCGTGATCAAAATGAAGAATATGTACGGCAAACAGGTTCGAGGCATCGAACGCAGCACTTTCCTGATCGACGCCAGCGGTGTGCTCCGTCAGGAATGGCGCGGCGTCAAGGTGCCAGATCATGCTGCCGCCGTCCTGCAAGCAGTTCAGTCTCTGGGGAATTGATCCATGCCGTTGCCACCGTTGCCGACCAAGCCCGCCACGCTGCTCGATACCGACAGCCTCCCCGCAGTCAAACCCAGCCGCAAGCCCCGGCCTGCCAGGAAGGATACGACTGCGCTGGCCGCTCCCGCAGCTCAGCCTGAATCCGCCCCGGCCACAGTCGCACCACGCGGCAAGGCATCTTCCGCCGGCCTGCTGCTCTCGCCTGCCACCGACAAAACCGGTGCCGGCCCCAGGGCCAGTGCGCCTGGCAAACAGGCCCCGTCCACACCTGCGCCTGTGGCTGCGCAACGCACTGAAGCAGCAACCCAGCGAGAAAATGCAACACCTGTTGCAGTCGCTGCCACCAGCCAGGCCTCGGCCCAGGCCGGCACCCGGCCAGCGGTCCAGGCCGCGCAACGAGCCCCCGCCCAGCCTTCCCAGGCAAGACCGGCCAATGGCAAGCATGCTGCCCGCGTCAAGACCGCGCGCAGGCCCGAGGCACGCACCCTGTTCGTGCTCGATACCAACGTGCTGCTGCACGACCCATCCTCGCTGTTCCGCTTCCAGGAACACGACATCTTCCTGCCCATGATGATGCTGGAAGAGCTCGATCACAACAAGAAAGGCATGTCCGAAGTGGCGCGCAACGCCCGCCAGGTCAGCCGTTCGCTGGACGAGCTGGTTGGACAGACTGCCGACATCACCGCCGGCCTCCCGCTCAATGCGCTCGGCAGCAAGGAAGCCCGCGGCCGGCTCTACTTCCAGACCTCGGCAGTCCACAACAGCCTGCCGGCCGATCTGCCCATGGGCAAGGCCGACAACCAGATCCTGGGCGTGGTGCACGCGCTGCAGCAAAAGCATGGCGACCGACCTGTCGTGCTGGTCTCCAAGGACATCAACATGCGCCTCAAGGCGCGTGCGCTGGGGCTGGCGGCCGAGGATTACTTCAACGACCAGGTTCTGGAAGACTCCGACCTGCTCTACAGCGGCATGCTGGAACTGCCTGCCAGTTTCTGGAACAAGCACGGCAAGGACATCGAATCCTGGCAACAGGGTGGCCGCACCTTCTACCGGCTGCAGGGACCGCTCTGCGCCCAGTTCCTGCCCAACCAGTTCGTCTACTTCGAAGGCGACATGCCGCTGTATGCACAGGTCCAGGAAGTCAGCGGCAAGACTGCCGTGCTGGCCACACTGCGAGACTACACACACGCCAAGAACAACGTCTGGGGCGTCACCGCACGCAACCGCGAGCAGAACTTCGCGCTCAACCTGCTGATGAACCCGGAATGCGACTTCGTGTCGCTGCTGGGCCAGGCCGGTACCGGCAAGACACTGCTGGCGCTGGCCTGCGGCCTGGCCCAGGTACTCGAGACCAAGCGCTATTCCGAGATCATCATCACCCGTGCCACCGTGCCTGTCGGCGATGACATCGGCTTCCTGCCCGGCACCGAAGAGGAAAAGATGCTGCCCTGGATGGGCGCGCTCGAAGACAACCTTGACGTGCTCAACGCTGGCGACCAACTGGGCAACGGCCAGGGCACCGAGTGGAATCGCGCAGCCACCATGGATCTGATCCGCTCCCGCATCAAGGTCAAATCGCTAAATTTCATGCGCGGCCGCACGTTCCTCAACAAGTTCCTGATCATCGACGAAGCGCAGAACCTGACGCCCAAGCAGATGAAGACCCTGATCACCCGCGCCGGCCCCGGCACCAAGGTCGTCTGCCTGGGCAATATCGCCCAGATCGACACCCCCTACCTGACCGAGGGCAGTTCGGGCCTGACCTACGTGGTGGATCGCTTCAAGGGCTGGCCGCACTCCGGGCACATCACCCTGCAGCGAGGCGAACGCTCACGACTGGCGGACTACGCAGCGGATACGCTCTAAGGTGGGCTAATCGCTACTGTGTTCATGCAAAAAGGCCAGTCGAATGATCGACTGGCCTTTTTTTAGCTACTAAAGAATGCTCTACATGGATCGTGGGGCGGCAGCAGAGCCCTCAAGGATGTGTTTTCTCCTGAGTGCACAGCGATATAAGCTCAATAACCACTCGGACTGAAATTAAGAAAGCGCGTACTTTGCCCCTGGAAGGTCAGCCGCACAGTGCCGATAGGACCATTACGCTGCTTGCCTATGATGATCTCGGCCGTCCCTTTGTCGGGCGTATCCGGGTTGTAGACTTCATCACGATAGATGAACAGGATCAAGTCGGCATCCTGCTCGATAGCGCCTGACTCACGCAGATCACTCATCACAGGTCGCTTGTTGGGGCGCTGTTCCAGACTGCGATTGAGCTGCGACAGTGCGATCAAGGGGCATCCCAGTTCCTTGGCCAGGCCTTTCAGCGAGCGACTGATTTCGGAAATTTCGGTGGCACGGTTTTCTCCTGCCGAATTGCCGCCCATCAACTGCATGTAGTCGATGATGATCAGGCCGAGCTGGCCGCACTGGCGAGCCAGCCTGCGCGCCCGGGCCCGCAGTTCCATCGAATTGAGTGCTGGCGTCTCGTCGATGTAGAGCTGGGCTTCCTGCATCTTCTGCACGGCATGTGTTACCCGTGGCCAGTCATCGTTGGTCAGCTTGCCGGTACGCAGTCGATGCTGGTCGAGCAAGCCCACCGAACCCAGCATCCGCATGGCAAGCTGTACGGCCCCCATTTCCATCGAGAACACAGCCACCGGCAGTCCCTGCTCGATCGCCACATGCTCCCCGATATTCATCGAGAACGAGGTCTTGCCCATCGAGGGACGCCCTGCCACGATCACCAGATCGCCCGGCTGCAGCCCGGATGTCATGCGATCCAGATCGTCAAAGCCGGTCGGTACGCCGGTAATGTCGGAATCACCCTCGCGGTGGTACAACTCATCGATACGCTCGACCACCTGAGTCAGCAGCGGCTGGATTTCCTGGAAACCATTGCTGCCACGTGCGCCTTCCTGGGCGATCTGGAACACCCGCGACTCTGCCTCATCCAGCAGTTGGCGGGCCTCCTTGCCCTGCGGATTGAGTGCGCCGGAAGCGATTTCGTCAGCCACCGACACCAACTTGCGCAGCATGGATCGCTCACGCACGATTTCTGCATAGCGGCGGATATTGGCGGCAGACGGCGTGTTGTGCGCCAGCGCATTGAGATAGGCCAGTCCGCCCGAGTCTTCGGATTTTCCGGCACTATTGAGTGATTCGTGTACCGTAATCACATCGGCCGGACGGGCCAGATTGATCAGGCGAGCGATATGCTGCCAGATCTGGCGATGGTCATGACGGTAGAAATCATCTTCGCCCAGGACATCGGCGATACGATCCCAGGCACCATTATCGAGCAGCAGCCCGCCCAGGACGGATTGCTCCGCCTCGACCGAATGCGGCGGTACGCGAAGATACTCAAGCTGGGGGTCGGGGTTGGGAGTCGTCTGTTCCATCATTCAGAAGCAATTGCATCACGGCGCCAGTGCGCACGAAGGCCTGTACATCACGGCCAGGAATCCGGGCCAGCAATCGGAGCAGCCAGGATATACGGCGGAACATCCGCCCTATCCGAACAAGTGACGCTCTGACATCTGGCTCGGGATGGGCCTGCAGATAGGTATAAAGCACATGCCGCCCCAGATGCAACTTATCATCCTTGGCATAGTACGGAGACATCATGACCGACTGGAGCATCTGAAAAAAATCATAGGCCTGAATCACCGCCAGCGGCAACACGTCCCCTGCCGATTCCTCGAAATCGATGCGCCAGAGCCGGCCATCCTGCTCCAGCGTAAGATTGCGCAACTGGGCGCCGCCATGCCAGAAGCCCTCACGATGAAAACGCGCGGTATCCTGCACGGCACGATCCAGCAGATGCAAGCGTGCCTGAGAATCGGCATCGCGCAGCACATCGGTCAGTACCTCTCCTACATTGCGCATCACCAGGATATCAGGGGTGGACAGCAACACCTCCGGCACGCGTTGACCATGTGCGAACAAATACTGCAACCGCTGGCCCTCGGCCTGGATATCATTGTGCAGCAGGGCCGCAGGAGCAGGCCGGACACCAAACAGCCAGCCGCATACCCGTGCCACCAGCCAGGCCCGCACCTGCTTCGCCCACAGGGCCAAACGACCCAGCGCATAGGCTTCGCGCCGTTTGATCACATAACGGCCATCGGGCAGATCGATCTCATCGATCCGTTCACCCTTCCAGTTGTCGGCATTGTCCAGCCAGCGGCGAAGATGTTCGGGCAGCGCGTCCATAGGCCATTATAGAAATGAAAAAGCCGGCCAGGGCCGGCTTTTTGAATGCATCGGCACGGCCCCGCTGCCGGGGCCCTGCAACACAGCAGACAGATCAGGCAACGTCGCCTTCGACCTGCACCTTGATGCCGGCCTGCACATCGGTGTGCAGAGCGACGACCACGTCGAATTCACCAGTGGTCTTGAGCGGACCTTCCGGCAGGCGAACCTGCACCTTTTCGACCGTGTCGAAACCGGCTTCGCGCAGCGCGCTGGCGATGTCGGCATTGGTGACGGAGCCGAACAGGCGACCATCGACACCGGCCTTCTGAACCAGCTTGAGCACGTACTCGTTCAGGCGGGCAGCGACTGCTTCGGCAGCAGCCAGCTTGTCAGCCTGGATCTTTTCGAGTTCGGCGCGACGCGCTTCGAATTCCTTCAGTGCTGCGTCAGTGGCGCGACGAGCCTTTTTCTGAGGGATCAGGTAGTTACGGGCATAACCGTTGCGTACGCGGACCACGTCGCCCAGGTTGCCCAGGTTGGCGAGTTTTTCGAGCAGAATGACTTGCATTTCCAGGCCTCCGGCTTAGTTGTGGTTATCGGTGTAGGGCAACAGGGCCAGGAAGCGTGCACGCTTGATGGCCGAGTCGAGCTGGCGCTGGTAGTGCGCCTTGGTGCCCGTCAGGCGGGCGGGGATGATCTTGCCGTTTTCCTGGATGAAATCACGCAGGGTGTCCAGATCCTTGTAATCGATCTCTTCGACACCGGCGGCCGTGAAGCGGCAGAACTTGCGCCGCTTGAACAGCGGGTTCTGCTGGGTGAACTTGCGTTTTTCCTTGCGTTTTCCGAAGAAAGCCATGATATGCCTCTTATTTCAATTTTCGGGCGTGCCCGAATGTTCGTTTGTCACCAGCCAAAACTCAGGCGGTCTGGATGCCGGACACGGCCGGCTGCACCCTGGCCTGCTGCAGATGAAATTTGACTTTCATCGAGCCTTTCCGGGTTGCTGCCAGGAATCCCCTGGCCTGCAGCACCGAACCGGCTCCCGCATGTTGCAGCGACACGGCAAGATCGCCCAGTGCCACCGCATCCAGCGTGCAACTTACCTTGCGCGCCATTCCTGCCTCGATCTGTTCGGAATCATGCTGCAGCACCAGCTCCAGTACCGGGATACCCACCGGCGTGTAGCGCATGGGCTGGCATTCGATGATCACCGCTGCCAGATCGAACCTGTTCACTTTTCAGCTGGTTGCGAATTTATTCCGACTGGTTGCTGCTGTCGTCCGCATCGGCTGCGGAGGCGGCGGCTTCCGTGGACACCTTGCGTGCTTCTTCACGCTCGACCGACTTCATCATGGTCGAGGGCTCGGTGTGGGCCTTCTTGGTCTTGATGACCAGGTGGCGCAGCACGGCGTCGTTGTAGCGGAAGGCGTGCTCCAGCTCGTCGAGCGTGGGCTGGTCGCATTCGATATTGACGCAGACGTAGTGAGCCTTGACCAGCTTCTGGATCGGGTAGGCCAGTTGGCGACGACCCCAATCTTCGAGACGGTGCACCTTGCCGCCAGCGGCAGTGACCACACCTTGATAGCGCTCGATCATGGCGGGCACTTGCTCGCTTTGATCGGGATGCACGATAAACACTACTTCGTAGTGACGCATGTAGACTCCTTGAGGATGTTCCACCTGCGCGCCCCATGCGCACAGGCAAGTAACAGCCCGCCCAGCCTGCCATTTGCCTGCACTTTCGTGCGCAAAAGGCCGACCAAGTCGAGCAAGAAACCCAGCATTATTGCGTTTTTTCAGAAAAAACGCAATATCTGGAAATCGGCAGGCGGGATCAGACCGCCGCCCCGCCCTCGACGACCGCATAGGCGGAATGATTGTGGATGGACTCGAAATTCTCGGCCTGAACCTGATAGCCGCGCACGCCAGGCTGGGCTGCGACACGCACCGCCACGTCGCGCACCAGGTCCTCGACGAATTTCGGATTGTCGTAGGCACGCTCGGTGACGTATTTTTCGTCGGGACGCTTGAGCAGCCCCCACAGTTCGCACGAGCCTTCGCGCTCGATCACGCCAATCAACTGATCAAGATCGATATCGCTATCGAGCAGCACCTTGACCGTAACATGAGAACGCTGGTTGTGCGCGCCATATTCGGAGATGGTCTTGGAACATGGGCACAGGCTGGTAACCGGCACCAGTACAGTCAGCACGAAATCAACCCCGTGCTCGCGGGAAGCGCGCGCCAGGAAATTGACCTGGTAGTCAAGCAGGCTGCGCACGCCGGAAATCGGCGCGGCCTTTTCCACGAAGTACGGGAAAGAGACTTCGATATCGCCCTTTTCGGCATGCAGGAGTTCCAGCATCTCAGCGGCCATGGTGCCGAAGCGGCTGCGATCCAGTGGGGTAGCTCGGTATTGCTCCAGCAATGCGATAAAGCGCGACATGTGTGTGCCCTTTTCCGTCGCCGGCAGCGCCACGGTCAGGGTCCACTCTCCAACCGTGGCCTGCGCGCCCGAGGTCGAGGCGACCTGAAGGGGGTGCCGCACACTGCGGATTCCCACGCGCTGGATCGGCACCTGCCGCGTATCCTGCGAACTCTGTACATCCGGCATGGCTGCCGGCGCTGCTGCGGAAGTATTCATGACTCACCTGCTGCGGAACGGTTCGCACCGCCCCGGATAAGAAAGGAAAGGGGCATTATCCAACAAACGCCGGATGCGTTCCGGCAAAGACCCTGCCGGACAAATGTTTATGCGCGTTTTATGCATAAACATTCTCAAAATAGCCCTTGGCAATTGTTGTTCTTATTTTGATAGCCAAATCAAAAATAGTCAAACACCCATGCCGGCATCTGGCCGACATGGGTGTCGCTCACGAGACAAAACGCGTGCGGATCGAAGCCTCGATACCTGTGGCATCAAGGCCCAGTTGGGCCCACAGCGCATTCTGATCGCCATGGTCTATGAAGCGATCCGGCAACCCCAGTTGCAGCACCGGCACCTGCAGTCCAAGCGCGTTGAGCGTTTCACAGACGGCACTACCGGCTCCGCCCATGATGCAGCCATCTTCCAGCGTCACCAGACCCTGATGCGTTGTCGCCACCTGTTTCAGCAATTCGACATCAAGCGGCTTGGCAAACCGCATGTCGACCAGCGTGGCATCCAGCCTTTCGGCTGCCGCCAGCCCGGCCTGCGCAAGCGTACCGAAAGCCAGGATGGCAATGCCCTGCCCCTGCCGGCGCAGCACGCCCTTGCCCAGCGGCACATCGCCCAGCCCCGGTTCGACCACCGTCCCGCGACCGGCACCGCGAGGATAGCGGACCGCGGCCGGACCGGCATGGTGGTAGCAGGTGCTCAACAACAACCGCGCCTCGTTTTCGTCCGACGGCGTGGCGATCACCATGTTGGGAATACAGCGCATGAAGGCAATGTCGTAGTTGCCGGCGTGCGTCGCACCATCCGCACCCACCAGCCCGGCCCGGTCCAGCGCGAACGTCACGTCAAGATCCTGCAGTGCCACATCATGGATCAACTGATCATAGGCACGCTGCAGGAACGTGGAATAGATCGCTACCACGGGCTTCTGGCCTTCACAGGCCAACCCCGCGGCAAAGGTCACGGCATGTTGCTCGGCAATGCCCACGTCGAAATAGCGACGGGGAAAGCGCTTCTCGAACTCCACCAGCCCGCTGCCCTCGCGCATCGCCGGTGTAATGCCAATCAGGCGCGGGTCTTGTGCTGCCATGTCGCACAGCCAGTCGCCGAACACCTGGGTGAACGTGATCCTGGGCGGTGCGGCTGGCGGCTGGATGCCCAGCGCAGGGTCGAATTTTCCCGGTCCGTGATACAGCACGGGGTCCACTTCGGCCCGCTTGTAGCCATGTCCCTTGCGGGTCACGACATGCAGAAATTGCAGACCGGGCAAGGCCTTGAGGTTCTGCAGCGTCGGCACCAGCGCATCGAGGTCATGACCGTCTATGGGGCCGACATAGTTGAAACCCAGTTCCTCGAACAGCGTCGCCGGCACGACCAGCCCCTTGGCATGTCCCTCCAGCCGGCGTGCCAGCTCGAACACGGGCGGCACATGCTGCAGCACGGCCTTGCCGACATTGCGGGCGGTCGCGTAGAAACGTCCCGACATCAGCCGGGCCAGATAGCGATTGAGGGCCCCCACCGGCGGCGAGATCGACATATCGTTGTCATTGAGGATGACCAGCATGTCGATATCCGGCGTGACACCGGCATTGTTCATGGCCTCGAATGCCATGCCAGCCGTCATTGCGCCATCGCCGATCACGGCCACATGCTGGCGCGCCACGCCGCTGTTGCGCGATGCCACCGCCATGCCCAGCGCAGCCGAGATGGAGGTGGACGAGTGCGCCGTGCCAAAAGCGTCATATTCCGACTCGCTGCGCTTGGGAAAGCCGGAAATGCCATCCTGCTGACGCAGCGTGGCCATCGCCTCGCGCCGACCCGTCAGGATCTTGTGTGGATAGGTCTGGTGCCCGACATCCCAGACAATGCGGTCATCGGGCGTATCGTAGACATGATGCAGGGCCACCGTCAGTTCGACGGTACCGAGATTGGACGACAGATGCCCGCCGGTACGCGATACGGAATCGATCACATAGTGCCGCACCTCATCGGCCAGTTGCCGCAGGCTGCGCCTGTCCAGGCGCCGCACGTCGGCCGGCGTCTCGATGCGCTCCAGCAGGGTGTAGGAAGTCTGTGTCGTCATGGTGTCGTTTTCGCTCATCAACGCTCCCGCGCCACAATGAAATCGGCCAACGCGGCGAGATTGGCGGCGGCGCCACCCAGCGGCGCAATCGCCTCATGTGCCTGGTGCCGCAATCCGGCAGCCAGTTCACGGGCCGGCTCCAGCCCCAGCAGCGAGACATAGGTCGGCTTGTTGTCCGCCTGATCCTTTCCTGCCGTCTTGCCCAGCACCGCAGTGTCGGCGGTCACATCGAGGATATCATCCACGATCTGGAAGGCCAGCCCGATGGCACGCGCATAGCTGCGCAACGCCTGACGCTGCGGCGAACTGGCGGCCGCCACGATGCCACCCAGCATGACGCTGGCTTCCAGCATGGCGCCGGTCTTGAGGGCGTGCATGTTTTCCAGCTCCGGCTGCGTCATGCCCAGGCCCACATGGGCCAGATCGATGGCCTGCCCCCCTGCCATGCCGCGACTGCCAGCTGCAACTGCCAAGGTCTGCACGGCCTGTACGATCAGGGCCGGGGCAATCGGCATTTCTGCCAGCCACTCGAAGGCCAGCGGTTGCAGCGCATCCCCGGCCAACATGGCGGTCGCCTCACCAAACCGGATATGCGCAGTCGGCTGGCCTCGACGCAAGGCGTCGTCATCCATGCACGGCAGATCGTCATGCACCAGCGAGTAGGCGTGGATCAGTTCCACGGCGGCCGCTGCGCGATCGAGCCCTGCCTCGACGGCGGGTGCGCCCGCCGGATTGTTCAGACAGGTCTGCCCGGCCGCATACACCAGCAGCGCCCTGACCCGCTTGCCGCCGCCCAGCACGGCATAGCGCATTGCCTCATGCAGCGCAGTCGGCTCACTATCGACCGGTGCCAGCCAGTTGTCCATGACCTGTTCGACCCGGCTGATGCGCTCACGCACCCAGCCTTCGAAACGATCCGCCTGATAATGAATCGGACTCACGCACGTTCTCCAGTCGCCTGCTCCAGCGGCCGCAACAGATCCTGCTCCAGCACCTTGACCTGCTGTTCGGCCTGCTCGAGCTGTTGCTGGCAGGTCCGCGCCAGGGCCACGCCACGCCGATAGGCTTCGAGCGAATGCTCCAGCGGCATGTCGCCGCGCTCCATGGCCGCCGCAAGCTGCTCCAGTTCTGACAGGGCAGCTTCGAATCCCTGCGGTTGATCTGTACTCAAGTACGCCTCCGTGGAGCAACGATAAAAAAGCGATTGTACAAAGAAGCACGCCACTTGCAGCAAGAACCCGCCCTGCAATCCCGGGAAGCTGAAAGGCCATGAGGTACAATTGCCCCCTTTCTTCGCGCCTGTGCGGACGCATGAACGGCGTGCCGTCCCGCAGGCTTCACTGTCATGGCGGAGGGAAATCCCTGATGACTGCACGCGACCGCATCGCGCCACCTCGTACCCAGTTGCCTGTTGAAGCCTATTTCGACGAAGCCCGCCTGCAGCGGGAAAAGGAACTGATTTTCAAGCAATCCGCGCTCTACGCCGGGCATGCCAGCATGGTGCCCGATCCTGGCGACTGGCGCACGCTGGCGCACGAGCGCAACGGTCGCATCCTCATTCATCAGCCAGCCGGGCAACATGCCCTGCTCTCCAACGTCTGCCGCCATCGCCAGGCCCTCATGCTCGGCGGTGAGGCGGGCCGCGTCGACGGCCCGATCCATGATCGGGGCAATCTGCGCGACACCGGCGGCAATATCGTCTGTCCGCTGCATCGCTGGACCTACAATGGCGAAGGCGAACTGCTGGGCGCACCGCAGTTCGACAGCAAACCCTGCCTGAACCTGCAGCGTTTCGCACTGCAATCCTGTCATGGGTTGCTGTTCGAAGGCCCGCGCAATGCGACAGGTGACCTTGGTCATCTTTTTTCACGGCCCGAGTTCGATTTCTCCGATTACGTGCTCGATCATGTCGAACTGCACCAGTGCAACTACAACTGGAAGACGTTCATCGAAGTCTACCTGGAAGACTATCACGTCGGCCCCTTCCACCCCGGGCTGGGTCGCTTCGTCACCTGCGATGACCTGCAATGGGAGTTCGGTGACTGGCACAGCCTGCAGCGGGTCGGCGTGCACCAGGGCCTGTCGCAGCCCGGTTCGGACATCTACGGCCAGTGGCACGACCGGCTACTTGAATACCGAGGGGGCCAGGCACCGGATTTCGGCGCACTCTGGGTCACGTATTTTCCGACTCACATGATCGAGCTGTATCCCCATGTGCTGGTGCTGTCGACGCTGTATCCCCAGAGCCCGCAGGAAACGCTCAACGTGGTCGAGTTCTACTACCCGGAAGAAATCGCCGCATTCGAGCGCGAGTTCGTCGAAGCCCAGCGTGCTGCCTACATGGAAACCGCCATCGAGGATGATGAGATCGCCGAACGCATGGATGCGGGCCGGCTGGCACTGTTCAAGCGAGGCATCTCCGAGGCCGGCCCCTACCAGTCACCGATGGAAGACGGCATGCGCCACTTCCACGAATGGTACCGGCGCGTGATGGACGAGCCCGCCTGATGGCAGACTGCCTTGTCGAGGTGACTCGGGACAGCGTCTGCATGGGGGATGATATCGATGCCCCCCACTTCCTGCAGCTTGCCCTGCCTATCACTGTGACGCTGAAGGATGTGTTCCTGATGCTGGCGGAGAGGCATTATCTGCCTGGGATTGCAGGACAACACCACTACTGGGAGGCCTGGAGCGCAGGAAAATTGCTGGCGTCATTCACGGGTAACAGTGCAACACCCGAGCATTCTGCCTGCCTGATCGAGAAACTTGCCGAACATGCCACGGATGGAAAGCTCGGCATTGACTTCAAATACTACAGCGCGACGACCTGAGCATGCAGCTGTCTATAGCCACCTTGCGTGAAAACCAACAATGCGCCGACGCAGAAACCTGAAAGGGGTTGCTGCGGGCATGGCTTCAGCCTTCATCTCCCGTTACAACGATGTGGACGGCTACTGGGGCATGGGTATGATCTACCGCGATCTGTCGATCCGGTGCGTACACACTTTTCGCCTGGATCTATTGACAGGACATACCCTTCCATCGCTGTCATATACCCCGATGATAGCAAAAACCTATGGACAGCGCCTGCTGCGCATGATTGAGCGCTATGGACTCAGCCTGTCGCAGGTCAGCGAGGCCCGCATTGAGATTCTGTTCAATACACAGCAGCCCATGGGTGCGGCCGTCACGGATAGACGCTCACATGGAGACCCATTCTCCTGTACCGCATACATCCGTGATGACCTGGGCCATGTCTGGACATTCAGCCAGCGAGGACGCTGTCGGCGACACGACCCAGGCAAAGAGCAACGCAGCACGCGCAGCAACACGGATTTCCATGAGGCATGACGTGACATACGACGCATCAACCGACATCAGCAGGCTCATTCCCGGCCACAAAGGGGATTTCGATGCCTGTCACCGCTTGCTTGATGCCAGCCCGGAACAGATCCGACGCGTATTGCCGGAATTGCTGGTGTGGCTGCAAGACATCAACTGGCCCGTTGCTCCTTATATCCTGAAAGCGCTGCGCCCGCTTGACGCGGCCCTGGCTCCACCTGTCATGGATATCCTGGCGGGCGACGACGAAATGTGGAAATACTGGATCATCAGCAATCTGCTGCCGCAGGCCAGAACCGAAGTACGGCAGGCATTGCACCCGCACATCGTTGCCATCGCGAAGCAGCCAACACCCGGCGAAGCGGCAGAAGAAGTGAATCTGGCTGCCGCCGGGCTGCTGGCACAATGGGGATCGGATTAACCGCGCCCGCCGCCAGCCTGCTGCAGCGCCTGGATACGTACCGGAATCGGCGGATGGGTCGCGAACAGCGCGGCAATCGCACCACCACCTGTAATACCTGACGCCTCGAAGGTCTTGGGCAACTCGCCGGCCGGTACCCCCCCCAGGCGGGCCAGCGCACGGATCATCGGTTCGCGCGAACCCAGCAGATGGGCTGCACCTGCATCGGCACGGAATTCACGCTGGCGCGAGAACCAGGCCACGATGATCGACGCCAGGATGCCGAAGACGATTTCACAGACAATCACGGTGGCGAAATAACCCAGCCCACCGCCCTTCTCGTTCTTGAGCACGACGCGATCGATGAAGTAACCCACCACACGGGCAAAGAACACCACGAAGGTATTGACCACGCCCTGGATCAGCGTGAGCGTGACCATATCGCCATTGGCGATGTGGGCCACTTCGTGCCCCAGCACGGCCATCACTTCCTCTTCGGTCATGCTGTGCAGCAGGCCGGTTGAAACGGCCACCAGAGAATCATTCTTGAAGGCACCCGTGGCAAAGGCATTCGGTTCGCCTTCGTAAATGGCCACCTCGGGACGGCCGATGCCAGCACGATCCGCCAGTTGATGCACGGTATCGACCAGCCAGGCTTCACGATGGTCAGCCGGTGCATTGGGATCAATCACGCGTGCGCCGGTGCTCCACTTGGCCATGGGCTTGCTCATCAGCAGCGAGATGAACGAGCCGGTAAAACCGACCACGACCGAAAATACCAGCAATGCCTGGATGTTCAGTCCCTGGGAGGTGATGTAGCGATCCACGCCAAGCAGACGCAACGTAATGCTCAGGACGACGATCACTGCCAGGTTGGTCATGAGAAACAGGGCAATACGTTTCATGGGCTGGAAATCCTGCAAAGGTTCAAGGTTGAAAGGCTTTGACGCCAAAATACCCGATCAGTTCCTGGCCGGGCATACGGCAGCGGAGTATAGTCTCTTGCTTTAAGTCAATTTTCATCAGACAAGGCGAATTATCCCATGCAGGCGCTCTGGATGCTGCTGGCGGCAGTCATGTTTTCCCTGATGGGCCTGTTCGTCAAGCTCGCCTCGCAGCAAGACATCACGCTGGCGCAGATCGTCCTGTTCCGGGGCGTGCCCTCGGTACTGCTGATCCTGTTCTGGGCGCGCTCCGCACGCCAGCGTGTCTGGCCCACCCATTGGCGTCCTCACCTCTATCGCAACATCACCGGCGTCACCGCCATGTGGCTGGGCTTCTATGCCTTGTCGCACCTGCCGCTGGCCACTGCCACCAGTCTGAGCTATACCGCGCCACTGTTCATCGCCGGCTGGATGCTGGCACAAAGCGGCCAGCAGCGCGATCCTGTCTGCATCGCCAGCGTGGCGGTCGGATTTCTGGGGGTCTTGCTGATCCTGCGACCCAGCCTCGGCGCAGACGACACGCTGCCTGCAGCATTGGGCCTGCTGGGGGGGGCATTTTCAGCCGTCGCCTACATGCAGGTCCGCCAGTTGGGTCGGATGGGCGAACCGGAATGGCGCACCGTGCTGCTGTTCTCGCTCACCGTCAGCTTCAGCAGCCTGCTGGGCCTTTATATGCTGGGCTGGCACCCACTGGATCTGCGGGGCTGGCTGACCCTGATCGGCCTGGGCGTGACCGGCATGCTGGGCCAGCTTTCCATGACGCGAGCGTTCGGCCTGGGATCTGCCCTGCTGTCGGCAGCCTTGCAGTACAGTACCATTATCTTTGCAGTCATACTCGGCATTTTCTTTTTCGATACCTATCCGGACACGCTGGCCTGGATCGGCATGGCCGGCATTGTCCTGGCCGGCCTGCTCTCGGTATGGCGCACCGTGACCCACCACTGACAATCTCGGAGACACCATGCCCAACTACACCACGCTCGTGACGCCCGAAGCGCTCAAGGCACTGCTGGCCAGCGATCCTGCGGGCATCCGCATTTTCGATGCCCGCCACGACCTTGGCGACCACGAGGCGGGACGGCGAGCCTACAACACGGGGCATATCCCCGGGGCCCTGTTTCTCGACCATGAAACCGACCTGTGCAGCCCTCGCACCGGCCACAACGGGCGCCATCCTCTGCCTGACCGCGCCGCATTCGCAGCACTGATCCAGGCTCAGGGAGTCGGTCCGCAGACCCAGGTCATCATCTACGATGCCAGCAGCGGCCCGTTTGCTGCCCATCTGTGGTGGATGCTGCGCTGGATCGGCCATGCCAACGTCGCCGTGCTGGATGGCGGCTGGCAAGCCTGGCGCACCGCCGGCTATGCCGTCGAAACCCAGCCGCAACCCCTTGCAGTTGCCAGTACAGATATCCAGGATCTGCCCGCCTCCCTGGTCGGCACCGCCGATGCGGCTGCCGTACTGGCCAATATCCCGCTACAACGCTTTACCGTCCTGGATGCCCGTGCCGGCAACCGCTACCGCGGTGAAGTCGAACCCATGGATCCGGTCGCCGGCCACATTCCTGGCGCGCTCAACCGCCCCAACAGCGAAAACCAGGCTGCCGACGGGCGCTTCAAGCCGGCAGCCACCCTGCGAGCCGAGTTCGAATCCGTACTGGGCGAACGCAATCCCGGCGACATCGTGCACCAATGCGGTTCCGGCATCACGGCATGCCACAATCTCCTGGCCATGGAAATCGCCGGCCTGACTGGCAGCCGGCTGTATCCGGGTTCGTGGAGCGAATGGTGCAGCGAGCCAACTCGGCCTGTTGCTACCGGTGCATAAAATCGCTGCCCAACAGATCTTCAAACACAAACCGTTCAGAACGTACCGTCAAAATACTTCGCGACATCCTCTTTTTCGGCACAGGTGAAATTACCCAGAAACACAAGGCCACCAGTATCCTTCACTTTTCCTGAATACGAGAACCCGGGCGCTGCCAGCAAGAAATTCACCTTGCTGGCAGGCATTTTTTTCTTCAATCTGCTGGAAATCCGTGACCAGAACGCATGGTCAAAATAATCACTGACAGCAGCCTCGAGCGTATTGTCAGCGAGTTCATGTCTCAGGATGACCAGATGATCCTCGTCGAAAAAGTCTGTCTGAGCATCAATATCAAAATCAAGCCTGAACTTTGAGACATTGCCTTTCAGGGCAAACCATTCACGCATCGACCCATCAGTCATGGTCTCGGATATCCAGATGGCTACTTTGTCGTCCATGGTCATGCGAATCAGTGCGCCTGCTCCCAGTTGTCACCCTCGCCCACCTCGGCGACCAGGGGCACCTTGAGTTCGGCAACCTCGCACATCAGCGCGGGCAACGCATCGCGCAAGGTCTTGACCTCTGAAAGCGGGACATCGAACACCAGTTCATCATGCACCTGCATGATCATGCGCGTGGCCAGTTTTTCCTTCTCCAACCAGCGTTCGACCTGCACCATTGCCTTCTTGATCAGGTCTGCTGCCGTCCCCTGCATCGGTGCATTGATGGCGGCCCGTTCGGCAGCCTGCCGGCGTGGCCCGCTGCCGCCCCGGATTTCCGGCAGCCACAGACGTCGGCCGAATACGGTCTCGACATAGCCCTGCTCACGTGCCGCGAGACGGGTTTCGTCCATGTAGCGTGCCACGCCGGGATAGCGCATGAAATAGCGGTCGATATAGGATTGCGCAGCATCGCGGGTGATCCCCAGGTTCGATGCCAGCCCGAAGGCTCCCATGCCGTAGATCAGACCGAAATTGATGGCCTTGGCGGCGCGGCGCTGCTCGGAGGTGACCGCATTCATCTCCACCCCGAACACCTCGGAGGCCGTGGCACGGTGGATGTCTGCGCCGGCAGCAAAGGCTTTCTGGAGATTCTCGTCATCCGAGACATGCGCCATGACCCGCAGTTCGATCTGCGAATAATCGGCGGACACGATGCGGCCACCATCCGTTGCGACAAAAGCCGCCCGCACACGCCGACCCGCCTCCGTACGCACCGGAATGTTCTGCAGGTTGGGGTCCGATGAAGCCAGCCGTCCCGTGATCACGGCAGCCTGGGCGTAGCGGGTATGCACCCGGCCCGTGGCAGGCTCGATCATGCGCGGCAGCTTGTCGGTATAGGTGGATTTGAGCTTGGACAGGCCACGATAGTCGAGCAGCGCCTTGGGCAGCGGATAATCCAGAGCCAGTCGCGTCAACACCTCCTCGTCGGTCGAGGGTGCGCCACCAGCCGTCTTGCGCACGACCGGCAAGCCCATGCGACCGAACAGGATCTCTCCCAGTTGCTTGGGAGAGTTCAGATTGAACGGCTGGCCAGCCAGTTCGTAGGCGCGCTGTTCGATCTGCAACATTTCCTGGCCCAGTGCATGGCTCTGGTGCGCCAGTTCGTCGGCATCGATCCGTACGCCATTGCGTTCGATCGCCACCAGCACCGGCGACACCTCGATCTCCAGGCGATAGGTCGCCAGCAGGCCGGCTTCCGCCTCGACCCTGGGATACAGCACCTGATGCAATTGCAGCGTGAAATCGGCATCTTCGCTGGCGTAATGCGCGGCCAATCCGATATCGACTTCATCAAAACCGATCTGCTTGGCCCCCTTGCCGCACAGTTGTTCGTACGTCACGCCCTCGCGGCCCAGCCAGCGCCGGGCCAGATCAGTCATGCCGACACCGCGATGCGATTCCAGCACATAGGCCTGCAACATCGTATCGTGCGCCACGCCACCCAGCGCGATACCTTCATTGGCAAACACATGGGTATCGTACTTGGCATGGTGCAGCACTTTGGGCGCAGAGGACGCCAGCCAGGGGCCCAGGCGGGCCAGGACTTCATCCCTGGGCAGTTGCTCGACGGCATCCGGCCCCCTGTGCGCCAGCGGGATATAGCAGGCCCGACCCGGTTCGACCGCCAGTGAAATACCGACCAGACGGGCCTGCATTTCATTGAGGGAAGTCGTCTCGGTATCCAGCGCCACCAGCTCGGCCTGCTCCAGCAGGCCTTGCCAGCGCTCGAAATCAGCCCATGTCAGGATGGTATCGTAATGAACCTCGACCGGGCCGGCCTGCTGGACCTCTGCGGCGATCCTGGAATCACCTTCCGGAATGCGATCGGCCTCACCACTCAACTCACGCAACCAGCTCCGAAGACCATAACGCTCATACAGCCCAAGCAAAGTATCACGATCGGGTTCCCGCATGAGGAGTGCATCCCAGCCGGTCATGTGCATATCCAGCGCGCAGTCGGTCTTGACCGTCAGCAGTTGCCGGGTCAGGCTGAAATTGGGGATGGCCTCGCGCAGATTCTGCCCGGCCACACCCTTGATCTGTTCCGCCACCTCGATCAGTTTTTCGATGGAGCCATGCTCCGACAGCCACTTGACCGCTGTCTTGGGCCCGACCTTGGTCACACCCGGCACATTATCGACGGTATCCCCGATCAGCATCAGGTAATCAACGATGCGCTCGGGCGGTACGCCGAACTTGGCCAGCACGCCGGCAGGGTCCAGGCTCTCGCCACTCATGGTGTTGACCAGCGTGGTGTGCGCATCGGCCAGTTGAGCCAGATCCTTGTCGCCGGTGGAAATCACGGTCTGCATGCCGGCGGCGGCAGCCCGTACCGACAAGGTGCCGATCACGTCATCGGCCTCTACGCCCTCGACCGCCAGCACCGGCCAACCCAGTGCCCTGACTGCCTGGTGAATCGGCTCGATCTGCCGTGCCAGGTCCTCGGGCATGGAAGGACGCTGCGCCTTGTATTCGGGATACAGGTCATCGCGGAAGGTCTTGCCTCGCGCATCGAATACGCAGGCGGCATACTTTGCCTTGTGATCCTGCGTCAGCTTGCGTAGCATATTGACTACACCATACAGTGCACCTGTCGGTTCGCCCTGAGCATTGCGCAGATCCGGCATGGCATGATAGGCGCGGTACAGATAACTAGAACCGTCCACCAACAACAAGGTTTGACTCATAGATGACCCAGAATAAGTTACACGCCGACTGGCAGATAGACAGAATTATGTCAGAGATCCAGCAGGCGTCAGACTCGCTCGCCCATATCGGGCCGGCAGTCAGCATTTTCGGCAGCGCACGCATCCGCCAGGACTCGCCCTGGTACATACAGACCCAGGATATCGCCGGCCGGCTTGCGGCGGCGGGCATTGCCGTGATCGCTGGCGGCGGCCCCGGCCTGATGGAAGCCGCCAACAAGGGAGCCCATGAACAGGGTGGCACCAGCATCGGCCTGAACATCAGCCTGCCGCACGAACCGACCAACAATCCCTACCAGACACTCAGCCTGCCGTTCGAATACTTCGTCTCGCGCAAGGCTGCCTTCTTCATGCACAGCATCGGCTACATTGCCATGCCAGGCGGTTTTGGCACGCTCGACGAACTGTTCGAAGCCCTGACCCTGATCCAGACCGGCAAGCTGCCGGCGGCACCCATCGTGCTGGTCGGCAGCAGCTACTGGAATGGTCTGATCGACTGGTTGCGCGAACAACTGCAGACACGGGCGCTGATTGGCCCCAACGACCTCGGACTGCTGGAAATCGAAGACGACACCGATCGTATCGTCGAACGCATCATCCAGTTTGCCGGCTGCGTCACGCAGGACGCAGGCTCTCGCGAGAGCTGCATCCTGCCCTGACAGGCCTCAGTCGATCCCGCGCGACGTCAGATATTCGTCGTATGTGCCGCGGTAATCGACCACCTCGCCACCGGGCATGATCTCGATGACCCGGCTGGCCAGTCCCGACACGAACTCACGGTCGTGCGATACGAAGAGCAGCGTTCCCTGGAACTTCTCCAGGGCAAACTGCAGCGACTCGATGGACTCCATGTCCAGGTGATTGGTCGGCTCATCGAGCACCAGCACGTTGTGGCGACCCAGCATCAGGCGGCCGAAGGTCATGCGGTTCTTCTCGCCACCGGAGAGCACGTTGACCTGCTTGACGATGTCGTCGGCCGAGAACAGCAAGCGTCCCAGGCTGGCCCGCACGGCCTGGTCGTCGTCTCCGGGCTGGCGATAGTCTTCCATCCAGTCGAACAGGCTGACCTGGCGCTGGAACTGATCCGAGACGTCCTGTGCCATGTAGCCACGATCGGCATTTTCCGACCACTTGACCGTGCCCGTATCGGGTGCAAGCTCTTCTGCCAGCAAGCGCAGCAGCGTGGTCTTGCCGACGCCATTGGCACCGATGATGGCAATCTTCTCACCCGCCTCGATCATGGCCGAGAACGGTCGGATCACGGGCTGGTCGTACGACTTGGAGATATTTTCGACCGTCACGGCCAGCCGGTGCATGGGCTTGTTCTGCTCGAAACGGATGAACGGATTCTGGCGCGAGGACGGCTTGACCTCGATGGTTTCGGCCTTGATCCGGTCGATCTGCTTCAGGCGAGAGGTGGCCTGGCGCGACTTGGACTTGTTGGCTGCAAAGCGGCGCACGAAGTCCTGCAGCTCCGCGACCCGTTCCTTGGCCTTGGCATTGTTGGCGCTGACCCGCTCGCGGGCCTGCGTCGACGCCAGCATGTAGTCATCGTAGGTACCCGGATAGATGCGCAGCTCGCCGTAATCCAGGTCGGCCATGTGAGTGCAGACCTGGTTCAGAAAATGGCGATCATGGCTGATGATGATCATGGTGGACTGGTAGCCGTTGAGCACATCCTCCAGCCAGCGGATCGTATTGATGTCCAGGTTGTTGGTCGGCTCGTCGAGCAGCAGCACATCGGGATTGGAGAACAGCGCCTGCGCCAGCAGCACCCGCAGCTTCCAGCCCGGTGCGATCTCGCGCATGGGCAACTGATGCTGATCCACCGGAAACTCCAGGCCGAGCAGCAATTCGCCGGCACGGGCCTCGGCGGTATAACCGTCATACTCGGCAAATTTTGCCTCCAGCTCGGCGGCACGCATGTAGTCGTCTTCCGACGCCTCGGGATCGGCATAGATGGCATCGCGTTCGGACATGGCCTGCCACATTTCGGTGTGACCCATCAGCACCACGTCGAGTACGCGTACGTCCTCGAAGGCGAACTGGTCCTGGCGCAGCTTGCCCAGGCGCACGCCCGGATCAAGCGAGACGTTACCGGCACTGGACTCGAGGTCTCCGCCGATGATCTTCATCAGGGTCGACTTGCCCGAGCCGTTGGCACCGATCAGGCCATAGCGGTTGCCATCGCCGAACTTGGCGTTGACGTTCTCAAAAAGCGGCTTGGGGCCGAACTGTATCGATAGATTGGCGGTGGAGATCACTGTGCAGGAATCCAGTAGGACAAGGGCTAAACCTGTCAGTGTACCAAGAAAGGCACCCCCACCCGTATTGCAGCCGGGAAGCCAGCCGGCTCGCCCGAAAACGCCAGTGCCCGCGCCGTGATGTCGCCCGCCGCCTCCAATTCAGAAAATTCATGGCCCGGCACCAGTCCATTGTGGTCATGGGCATACTCGGCGAAATAGCCGGACAGCAGCAGGCGGTAGTCCAGAGGCAATCCGGGGACAATCCGCCTGGCCAGGTCGAAGACAATGGTCGTGCAATTGCTGGTCAGGCTATTGTAGAAGCGGGGTTCGCGGCGGATGTCGTCGGCCTCTTGCAGATAGCCCAGCAAGGCCTCGCGCAGGGCACTCGGCGGCATGTCCAATCGGTACATGCGAACGGTTTCACCACGCGCATTGGTCCGCACGCGGATGATGTCGTTTTCGTCTGCCGCGATCAATACCACCTCGTACTGACGGAAAAAGCCGGCAATGGCCGAAAACGATTCGCCCCGTTCCTTGCGAATCTCGAGCGAAAACACCAGTTGGCGGCCATCGGCAAAGCCGAAAGAGACCAGCGTATGCGCAATCGCAGGCCCCATCCAGTACGAGAGGAACAGGTCGCCCGACACCAGCTCGTCCAGGTCATATTCACGGGTTTCCCAGCGCGGGATATAGTCGGTTTCGCTGCGCCACTCGAAATTGCGTACGTTGTGCATGATCAATCGGTTGCCGTCGACTTCGGCCCAGGTCAGTCGATCGACATCATCGGCCCAGATCCGATCATGTGAAGGTGCCAGCGTCTGCCACCAGCCCAGCGTTGCCAGAAAGCCTGCGCCAGCCGCCAGCCAGATCCTGCCCCGCCAGCGCAGCATCCAGGGTGCCATGACGGCAGCCAGGCCCAATGCCACGCAGACCAGCAGCGCCGGCGCACGCCACGGCGACGCAGCCTGGAACCACAGGGCCAGACCGGCCCAGCCTGCCAGCAGGCAGGCCGTGAGCGCCATGGCGACACGTCCCGCCCATCGCAACAGACTGCCGATCCGCGTCATGTCAGATTCCGCTCATCAATCATGCGCATGGTGGTGCTCCTTGAACACCAGATAGGCCATGCCATCCTCGGTCGCCAGTCCGACCCGTTGCCCAACCGGCAACGTCGCCTTGGGACTGCTGTGCCCGAACGGCAGGCCCGGAATCACGGCAATGCCTGTTTCTGCCTTGATCCAGTCGATGGCAGCCTGCAGGTCATAGCCCCTGTCCTGCTCTGCGAGCCGGTAGTCGGTGAATGTCCCGAGTACGATGGCCTGCTGGCGTGCCAATACGCCCGCCTGCTGCAACTGGATCAGCATGCGCTCGATACGATAGGGATGCTCGCTCACATCTTCCAGGAACAGGATCCCATCGTCGATCTGTGGAAAATACGGTGTCCCCAGCAAGCTGACCAGCATGGCCAGGTTGCCGCCCCACAGCGTTCCCCGGCAGTCGACCGGGTCGGCATCAGGGCTCTCGAAGCTCAACGCTTCGAGATCACCATGCATCATTTCGGCAAACAAATCGTGTGTCAGGTCATCTGCCAGTGGGCCGGCGAAGTCCGAACAGGCACAGGGGCCGGCATAGCTGACGGCCCCGGTCTGTGCCAGCAGGGCCAGGTTGAAGGCCGTGAAATCGCTGTGCCCGACGAAGCGCTTGCCACTGTCTGCCACTGCTCGCCAGTCGATCCGCGACAGCAGCCGCGACATGCCGTAGCCACCCCGCACGGCCATGACAATATTGGCCGGTTGCGCCAGCGCCCGGGCAATCCCCGCCAGACGCTGCGCGTCGGTACCGGCAAAACGCTGGTGCTGGCTGTGCACATCGGCATCGAGCACCGGTGCAAATCCCAGTTGCTTCAAGCTGGCCTGCGCTGTATCGAGCAATTCAGGGGCCGGCACGCCCGAAGGCGCAAACAGGTAAATACTCTCCGCGCCAGCGGCACCCTGGCCTCCGCAGTTGCCGCAACAGCCTCCCTGACCACCACTGCAGCCACCATGACCGGCATGGTGCCCATGGTCGTGATCGTGGTCATGGCTGTGGCTACCATGATCATGGGCATGTCCGTGATCGTGATCATGCCCCAGTCCTTCCACACGCACTGGAATCTGCTTGTTCATTTTCGATTTCTCCTGGGCTGCCTGAGCCCTGCGTTCACGGAAAAAAGCCTTCAGCATCGCACTGCATTCATCGGCCAGCACGCCGGCCTCGACCTGCGTCTGGTGATTCAGTTGTTCATGCGCCGGAATGTCGAGCACACTGCCGCACGCCCCGGTCTTGGGGTCGGTCGCACCATAGACGATGCGCGCCAGGCGCGCATGCAGCATGGCACCGATGCACATGGTGCAGGGCTCCAGAGTGACATACAGGGTCGCGCCGGGCAGACGGTAGTTGGCCTGCCTCAGGCCGGCATCCCGCAAGGCCACGACCTCGGCATGCGCAGTCGGATCGTGGTCGCCTATCGTCCGGTTGCGCCCCTCGCCCAGTATCTCGCCCTCGGCGGAAACCAGCACCGCACCGACCGGCACCTCGCCCTCCTGCCAAGCCTGGCGGGCCAGTTCGAGCGCGCGCCGCATCATGGCACGATCACGCCCTGCACCTTCCTCGGGAAAGCAGTTCTCGGCCTGCGCACGATCTTCTGGAGGGACGACGGGACTGCCCATGAAACGCTCGCTGATTGATGAAAGCGCAGTGTATCCGAATCCCGCCGCATCCCACCTTGATGCGGCGCAGACAGCGCGCTACAGTCGGGACTTGCCTTCCGACCATGGAGTCGCACCTCGTGTCTCTCGCCCGCATTCCCTTTTCCGTCCTCGACCTGGCCCCCATCGTCCAGGGACAGACCGCCGCCCAGGCCTTCGACAACAGTGTCAGGCTGGCCCAGCATGCCGAACGCCTGGGTTTCGAACGCTTCTGGGTGGCAGAGCACCACAACATCAATGGTATCGCCAGCAGCGCCACCGCCGTGCTGATCGGCCACATCGCGGCACAGACCCGCACGATCCGCGTCGGCTCGGGCGGCGTGATGCTGCCCAACCATGCTCCGCTGATCGTGGCCGAGCAGTTCGGTACCCTTGAAAGCCTGTTTCCTGGGCGGATCGATCTGGGGCTGGGACGTGCGCCCGGCACCGACGGCGTGACACAGCAGGCCCTGGGCCGCTCGCCACGCAGCGGCCTCGACTTTCCGGACCTGCTGGAAGAATTGCGAGGCTATTTTCGCCCTGCCCGCCCTGGGCAACCGGTCCGCGCCGTCCCTGGAGAAGGCCTGGACATTCCCATCTGGCTGCTGGGCTCGAGCGATTTCAGCGCCCGGCTTGCTGCCGGGCTGGGGCTGCCATTTTCCTTTGCCGGACACTTTTCCCCGGAAGGCATGGCAGCGATGCACCTCTATCGCCAGTTGTTCAAGCCATCGGCCACGCTGGCGCGTCCACATGCCATGATCTGTGTCCCGGTCGTGGCCGCAGACACCGATGCACAGGCGCAACGCCTGGCCACCACGCAGCAGCAGAAATTCCTGTCCCTGGTGCGGGGCAACCGCCTGCAGTTGCAGCCGCCCGTCGATGACATGGCGGCCTTGTGGACGGAACAGGAAGAATGGGCGGTACGACACCGGCTGGCTGCCGCCATCGTCGGTGATGCTGCGACGGTCGAGGCCGGATTGCAGGATCTGCTGCGGCGAACACAGGCCGATGAAATCATGATCGTCGGCGATTTCCATGACATCAGGGATCGCCTGCGCTCATACGAAATCCTGGCTGAGATCAAGGCCCGGCAGGTCTGACAGGCTGCTTAAATACGCCCCACCAAGCTGACTCGTTCATTGGTGGGGCCATGCGTTTCGCACATCTCGGACGCTGTGTGAACAGACCGAGTACAGCACCTGCGCCAGTTCGGATTATTTGCCGACCTGGTCGCCGATGATGCCGCCGATCGCGGCACCACCGACCGTACCCAGCACACTGCCCCCGGAGATCACGGCTCCCGCCACGCCGCCGATGGCCGCACCGCCGGCCGTGCTTTTCTGTCGCGTATTCATGCTGTCCCAGGAACTGCAGCCTGCTGCTGCAACGACGGTTACGCCAACCAGCGCCACTTTACACATACGGATAAGCTTGTCTGTATTCATGATGATGCTCCTGAATGAAGGCAAACACATTGATTGCACTCAGGGTCTCATGATGACAAATTTTTGCACCGAAAATGTAACAAAGGCCGCTACACATACAACTGGATATTGACCATGAATGTGTTGGAGAGACGCACCAAACCAAGAAAAAATGTACGTTTCAACGACAAAAATAAATTGTAATGTATGATCACAATTAAATTATGTGTGCCATAGCCGGCCTCAACCGGACCACCTGAGCATGCCTGCCCTTTGTGCCGGCTTGTCCATCAGATCGGGGCGTTTCACGAGAGATTCTTATCATGCAGCAAGCCGTTCCGTCTACTGCCACGCACTCCGTATATTCGCTGGCACATCTGGCGGCAATGGACCGCATCATGGCAATCGCCGAATTCGATGTCAACGGCCAGCTTCAGCATGCCAATGATAACTATCTCAACCTGCTCGGCCTGACAGCAGAAAATGCAGCCGGGCGCAGTTATATCAGCTTCTGCCAGCCGGAGTTCGTCGATCGCGGTGAGTACGAGAGCTTCTGGAACAAGCTTCTGGCCGGCCAATCCCATTCTGGACTGGCCGAACGGCTGCGCGATGATGGCCGCCAATGCTGGCTGGAAGCCACCTACATTCCCATGCCCGATGACAACGGGCAGATCCAGCGTATCCTGAAAATTGCGACGGACATTACACAACGCATCGAACGCGAACGTGATCAGCAAAAGAACCTGCATCTGCTGTCGCTGGTCGCTGATGCCAGCGATGCAGCCGTCATGATTACGGACCATAGCTCCGAGGTCATTTATATCAACAGCGGCTTTACCCGGATGTTCGGCTGGAATCTCGAAGAAATTCGCCAGCGCAGTGCCATTCCGCTGCTGGCACCGAATCTCGACGATGAATACGCACAGAATTATCGCGCTACCCTGCGCAATGGTCATTCCATCGAGCGAGAAGAACTGCTGACCAGCAAGGATCGCCAGCGCTGCTGGGCCAAGATTTTCAGCAATCCCATTTTTGATATCGACGGCAACTGGCAATACACCATCACGGTCCTGACCGATATCACCATCGCCAAGGTCCATGAAATGCTGCAACGCCAGACACTGGAACACATGGCGCGAGATCGGCCGCTGACCGAAGTGCTGGAAACCATCTGTCACGAAGTCGAGCGAATTGCCCCCGAACTGTGCGCCTCGATCCTGGAGATCGACGAGCACGGCAAGCTGCATCCCCTGGCAGCCCCCAGCCTGCCGGCTGATTACTGTCAGGCGCTGGATGGCCTGTCGATCGGTCCCTGCGTCGGCTCCTGCGGCACGGCAGCCTGGCTCAACGAACCGGTGCGGGTCGACGATATCGCCACGGACCCTCGCTGGGCACCGTACCGTGAACTGGTGCTGCCGCTGGGACTGACCGGCTGCTGGTCTACCCCTATCCGCAACAGCATCGGCAGGGTCATCGGCTCATTCGCATTTTATTTTCGACGCTCGCGTGACGACTCCTCGATCCTGCTGCACCAGCGTCTGGTCGATGCCTGCACACATTTGTGCGCACTGGCACTGGAGCGCGAACACAGCCGCACGCGCATCCGGCAACTGGCCTTCTATGACGAACTGACCGGCATGCCCAATCGCAACCTGCTGCATGCCAAGGCAGACCAGAGCATTGCTGCTGCGACGCGCGACCGCACGCCCCTGGCCGTACTTTTCATCGATCTTGATCGTTTCAAGCAAATCAATGACTCGCTGGGGCATCCTGCCGGTGACGAAGTACTGCGCCAGATATCCGAACGCCTGCAACGCAGTCCTGAGTTCGATATCCAGGGCCGCCTGGCAGGCGATGAGTTCATCGTCGTACTGCCCCGGCAGACTGCAGAGCAGGCCGCACTGACCATCGAGCAGATCCAGGCTGAACTGGCAGCCCCCATTGCCGTCGCCGGCACGACGCTGTCCATTTCGGCCAGCGTGGGCGTTGCCATGTTTCCGACCGATGGCCACGACATGGAAACCCTATTGCACCGGGCCGATATCGCCATGTACCAGGCCAAGCGCAGCGGCCGTGGCCACTGCAGTTTCTACAGCAGCGAAATGAATCAGCTCGCCCAGGAACGCATGGCGCTCGAAAGCGCATTGCGGCAGGCGCTGGAGAACAGCCAGTTGCATCTGCATTACCAGCCGCAGATAGAGATGTCCACCGGCGAGCTGTATGGCGTAGAAGCATTGGCTCGCTGGTCCCATCCGGGGCTGGGTGATATTTCACCCGCCCGCTTCATCCCGCTCGCTGAAGAATGCGGCCTGATTGCCGATCTCGGCCGCTGGGCGGTTGGCGAGGCATGCCGGCAATTGGCCCAATGGCGCACCCAGGGCCTGGCCATTCCTGCCGTATCGGTCAACCTGTCCCCCACCAGCTTTCACAACCTGGAACTGCCCAGCATCATTGCCAGCACGCTGCAACAGCACGCGCTCAAGCCCGAAGACCTGACGCTGGAAATCACCGAAAACATCCTGCTGGATACCAACCCAGGCACGATGAAAACGATTTCCGAAGTCCAGGCCCAGGGCGTACGCCTATCGATGGACGACTTCGGCACAGGCTATTCAAGTCTGAGCTACCTGCGTCGCCTGCCCATTTCGGAACTGAAGCTCGATCGCAGCTTCGTGGCCGATCTGGAAAACGACGAAGCCGCGCAGGCACTGAGCCGCGCCATCCTGGGCATCGGCCAGAGTCTGCGCCTGACGGTGGTGGCCGAAGGTATCGAGACACAGGCGCAAAACCTGATGCTGCGCGAACAAGGCTACCCCGTGGCCCAGGGCTACCTGTTTTCCAAGCCCCTGGCACCGTCTGACCTGGAGCGCTGGCTGGCGGAGCGCGTCGTGGCACACTGAAGCCATGCCTGGCAGCGCCCCTGCCGGCCGCCTGTCACCTGCCTCCCTGATACCCAGGGACAATCGGCAGCACCGGCGTCACACCACCAGCCGTAGCCGCAGGTAGCCTTCCACATCGATGGTTTCATGGCCCTTGCGGACATTGAACGTCCCTGCCTTGTCCCACCACATCCCGTCGCCCCGAGCAAAGGCTGCCCGATAGCGGGTCATCACATCATCCGGGGATGACACCAGGTCGGCACTCAGTTTGTCCAGGGTCCACAGCCGCTTCTCGAACGCAGCTCCCGTGACACGCTCGACAACCTCGGCCAAGCGCCCATATGAAAGCGTATCTCCTGCCAGATAAACCACCTCATTGGCGATGCGCGGCCGGGCAAACAGGATCTCCGTGGTGAGCCTGCCGATGTCTTCCGGCGTGGTCACGGTCACTTTCGTCTCCCAGTCACCCAATCCGTGAATGACCTTGCCATCGAGATCCACGACACCGAAATCCGGCTCGAACAGGAAACTCGTGAACATCCCGGTCGAAACGATCACCCACTCGGTCGCCTCCTGCCCTCGCAGCAATTGCCGGACCTCGAACTGCTCATCGAAGACGGGCTGGCCACTGCCACGCCCGACGACATCGTAATCGACGCCGAATTGCCATGGAAAATACCGCCGCACACCTGCGGCCAATACTGCCCGGGTGATCCTGAGCTGGGTTCCCGCCCCGGCCACGAAGCCCGTGCAGTTGAGCACGGTACTGTACTGTCCGAACACTGTCTCCAGGGCCTGCGCATCGCTCGAGAGGTCAAGGCCCAAGACCGCCACGCCCAATTCGCGCAGTTCCGCCAGATTCGCCGCACCTTGCGCCGAAGGATGGCTGATCGTGCCAGGGGACACCAGAACAGTCAGTGCTGCCTGCGCCGCACTAGCCCGGGGAGCCAGCGCGCGCAAGACAGCCATGCCAAGCTGGCCGGCCCCCAGGACGAGCATATTCTGCTGGCCCTGCCGTTCGTCACTTCCTTGCTGATTATTCATTTTCCAGCCCTTTTTAATTTAAGTATCGCTATCTTGCACCAATATTCGCTGGAAATTGCATCCCAAAAAATCACTTCATAATTTGAATAAATGCAATAATTAAGCAAAACTGCGCAACCCATACTGCGCACCTGCAACCCTCACCGGAGTGCCCGCATGGACAGATTTCAGGCCATGGAGACCTATATCCGCGTAATCGAGGCAGGCAGTTTCAGGATGGCGGCGGAAACGATGCACGTCCTGCCCTCCACGGTGACACGAACGATCAAGGAACTCGAAGCCCACCTGGGTATCCGCTTGCTGAATCGGACGACCAGGGCCTTGAGCGTGACGGACGCAGGGCTTCGCTACTACGACAGTTGCAAGGTCATCCTGCGCGACGTGCAGGCGGCAGAAGGGGCCACCGCCCAGCAAACAGGCATGCTTCGAGGCCGCATCCGGGTCAGTTCGACACCCTCGCTTGCCAAAGGCTTCATCATTCCGGCGCTCCGGCGCTTTGCCGAGCGCTATCCGGGTATCGATCTCGATTTCGACCTGAGCGATGCCACACTCGATGTCATCCAGCGTGGCATCGACTGTGCCATCAGGACGGGAGCCTTGCCGCCCTCACGCCTCATTGCCCGTCAGATTGGTTCATTCCAATGGTACGTCTGCGGTTCACCTGACTATTTCGAACGGCACGGCACACCATGCGATCTCGACGCACTCAGGTTGCACAGGGCTGTTGGTTACGTCAACAGTCAGACAGGCCGCCCGATGGCCTGGTCTTTTCTGGAAGGCGGAGAAACAAAGCGCATCGACATGATCGAACATGTCCGCGTGAACGACACCGACGCCTATGTCTGTGCCTGCACGGCAGGCCTGGGGCTGATCCGCGTCGCCAGCTATATGGTGCATGCGCTGCTTGCCGAAGGCCGCCTGGTCAGAGTGCTGGGCAGCATCGAAACGCCCCGGGAACCGATCTCCATCGTGTATCCACAAAGCCGGCATCTTTCGCCGGCTATCCGCGCCTTTATCGACTGGTGCATGGATCGGATAGGGAAAGAGGCGCAGCACTGGTAGCCATCAATGCCCCACTGTCCGGAAACAAAACGGCGCAACCAAAAGGCTGCGCCGTTTTTCTGCTGCATGACAGGTGCCGCGCAGCTTTCCGATGGCAAGCTTACTTGCGCTTAACCGGCGGCAGGTCGGTGCAGTGTCCCAGCGCAGCCTCGGCAGCCATGCCCATCGACTCGCCCAGCGTCGGGTGCGGGTGGATGGTCTTGCCGATATCCACTGCATCTGCGCCCATCTCGATGGCCAGCGCAATCTCGCCAATCAGGTCACCCGCATGGGTACCGACAATGCCACCACCCACAATGCGGCCATCCTCGGCATCGAACAGCAGCTTGGTAAAGCCTTCGTCGCGACCATTGGCAATGGCACGGCCCGAGGCTGCCCAGGGGAACAGCCCCTTGGTCACCTTGACGCCCTGGCGCTTGGCATCCTCTTCGGTCAGGCCGACCCAGGCCACCTCGGGATCCGTGTAGGCCACGGCCGGGATGACGCGGGCATCGAAATGGCTCTTCTCGCCAGCAGCCACTTCGGCAGCCACGTGCGCCTCATGCACGGCCTTGTGGGCCAGCATGGGCTGCCCGACCACGTCGCCGATGGCGAAGATATGCGGCACATTGGTGCGCATCTGGCTGTCTACCTCGATGAAGCCTCGCTCGGTGACGGTCACGCCGGCCTTGTCGGCTCCGATCAACAGGCCATTGGGCTTGCGGCCCACTGCCTGCAGTACCAGATCGTAGCGCTGTGGCTCCTTGGGCGCATTCTCGCCCTCGAAGCTCACCCAGATGCCATCCTCGCGCGCCTCTGCCGCCACCGTACGGGTATTGAGCAGAATGTGGTCAAAACGTGGGGCATTGATCTTCTGCCAGACCTTGACCAGATCACGGTCAGCGCCCTGCATCAGGCCATCCTGCATTTCGACCACATCGAGACGGGAGCCCAGCGTGGAATACACCGTGCCCATTTCCAGGCCGATGATCCCGCCGCCGACGATCAGCATTTTCTGAGGAATCGACTTGAGCTTGAGTGCGCCGGTCGAGTCGACGATGCGCTCGTCTTCCGGCAGGAAAGGCAGCTTGACCGACTGGCTGCCGGCCGCAATGATGGCGTGCCGGAAGCGCACCACCTGTTCGCCCTGTTCCGTGGCCACACGCAGATGATAGGGGTCGACGAATTCGCCCACGCCCTGCACCACCTGAACCTTGCGGGCCTTGGCCATGCCGGCCAGCCCACCGGTCAGCTTGGCGATGACGCTATCCTTGAAACCACGCAGCTTGTCGAGATCGATCTTCGGCTCGCCGAAGGTGATGCCGTGCGCTTCCTGCGCCTTGGCTTCCTCGATCACGGCGGCGGTATGCAGCAATGCCTTGGAGGGAATGCAGCCCACATTCAGGCACACGCCGCCCAGGGTTGCATAACGCTCGACCAGCACCACCGACAGCCCCAGGTCCGCAGCACGGAATGCCGCCGAATAACCGCCGGGGCCGGCACCCAGCACCAGCACATCGCACTCGGCATCGACCTTGCCGGCGTAGCTGCCGGCCGGGGCCGGGGCTGCCGTCTTGGGCGCTGCGGGTGCGGGCGCTTCCTGCCTGGGTGCGGCAGGAGCCGCGGCGGCCTTGGCGGGCTCAGCCGCAGCGACAGGTGCTGCCGATGCGCCGGCAGCCTCGATCTCGAGAATGTCGGCCCCTTCGGCAATCTTGTCGCCGACCTTGACCTTGATGGACTTCACCACCCCGCCCTGCGAGGCCGGGATCTCCATCGAAGCCTTGTCCGACTCCACCGTAATCAGGCTTTGCTCTGCCTCGATGGTATCGCCCACCGACACCAGAACCTCGATCACTTCCACTTCGCTGAAGTCACCGATATCGGGCACTTTGATGATTGTGCTCATGGGGTCGCTCCTTACAGGATGGCGCGGCGGAAGTCCGCCAGCAGGCTGCCCAGGTAGGCATTGAAGCGGGCGGCAGCGGCACCGTCGATCACACGATGGTCATACGACAGCGACAGCGGCAGCGTCAGGCGCGGCACGAACTGCTTGCCATCCCAGACCGGCTGCTGTGAAGAGCGGGACACACCCAGGATGGCCACTTCAGGCGCATTGATGATGGGGGTGAACGAGGTGCCACCGATACCGCCCAGCGACGAGATCGAAAAGCAGCCGCCTTGCATTTCTGCCGGCGCAAGCTTGCCGTCGCGTGCCTTCTTGGCCAGATCGCCGGTTTCCTGCGCCAGCTCCAGCACGCCCTTCTTGTCGGCGTCGCGAATGACGGGCACCACCAGGCCGTTGGGCGTATCGGCCGCAAAACCAATGTTGTAGTACTGCTTGAGCACCAGGTTGTCGCCGTCGAGCGAGGCGTTGAACTCGGGGAACTTCTTGAGCGCGGCCACCACGGCCTTGATCAGGAAAGCCAGCATCGTGACCTTGATGCCTGCACGCTCGTTTTCCTTGTTCAGGCGTACGCGCAGCGCTTCCAGTTCGGTAATATCCGCTTCGTCATTATTGGTGACGTGCGGGATCATGACCCAGTTGCGATGCAGATTGGCACCGGAGATCTTCTTGATGCGCGACAGGGGTTTGTTCTCGACCGGGCCGAACTTGGTGAAGTCGACCTTGGGCCAGGGCAGCAGATCCAGCCCGGCACCACCACCCGACTGCGTTGCAGCCGATGAGGAGGTCGCGCCACCTGCCAGCGCCTGCTTGACGAACTGGCGCACATCCTCGACCACGATACGGCCCTTGGCGCCGGAACCAGCCACGCGCCCCAGATCCACACCCAGTTCGCGGGCAAACTTGCGAATGGAAGGCGAAGCATGCGGCAGCTTGCCGCCTGCAGCCGGCATGGCCGGCAGCGATGCCGGCGGCGTGCCGGTCGTTGCAACCGGTGCGGCTGCTTTGGCAGGTGCCGGAACCTCTGCCGACTTGGCGGCTGCGGCCGGCTCGGCCTTGGCTGTCTCGGCGGCGGCAGGCGCTGCCTCGGCCCTGGCTGCCGGTGCAGCTGCACCGGCCGGCTCGACTTCCAGCACCACGCTGCCTTCGGCGACCTTGTCGCCGACCTTGACCTTGATGGACTTCACCACCCCGCCCTGCGAGGCCGGGATCTCCATCGAGGCCTTGTCCGACTCCACCGTGATCAGGCTTTGCTCAGCCTCGATGGCATCACCCACCGACACCAGAACTTCGATCACTTCCACTTCGCTGAAGTCACCGATATCGGGAACCTTGATTTCTACGATTTGGCTCATCTCGATGACTCCCTATCAAGCGTACTGCGGATTGGCTTTGTTGACGTCGATGCCATATTTGGCAATGGCCTCGGCCACCTTGGCACGCGGCAACTTGCCTTCGTCGGCCAACGCCTTGAGCGCCGCCAGCACCACGAAATGGCGATCGACTTCGAAATGCTCACGCAGCTTGGAACGGAAATCCGAGCGGCCATAGCCATCGGTACCCAGCACCTTGAACGTGCGGTTGGCCGGCACGAACGGACGAACCTGGTCGGCAAACAGCTTGACGTAGTCGGTCGAGGCGATGATCGGACCTTCGTGGCCTGACAACTGGGCCGTGACGTACGGCACCTGTTGCTCGGCATCCGGGTGCAGCAGGTTGTGGCGCTCGCAGTCCAGGCCATCGCGACGCAATTCGGTGAAGCTGGTGATGCTCCATGCGTCGGAAGCCACGCCCCAGTCCTGTTCGAGCAGATCCTGGGCTGCCAGCACTTCGCGCAGGATGGTGCCGGAGCCCATCAGTTGCACGCGCAGGTCACCCTGTCCACGCGAATTGCAGATGTACATGCCGCGGATGATGCCGTCCTCGTCGCCTTCCTTGAGGCCAGGCTGGGCATAGTTCTCGTTCATGACCGTCAGGTAGTAGTACACGTTTTCCTGATTCTCGACCATGCGCTTGAGGCCGTGCTGCATGATCACGGTCAGTTCGTGGCCGAAGGTCGGGTCATACGATACGCAGTTGGGGATCAGCGCCGACATGATGTGGCTGTGGCCGTCCTCGTGCTGCAGGCCTTCGCCGTTGAGCGTGGTACGCCCGGCGGTACCGCCCAGCAGGAAGCCGCGAGCCTGCATGTCACCCGCTGCCCAGGCCAGGTCGCCGATGCGCTGGAACCCGAACATCGAGTAGTAGATGAAGAACGGGATCATGATACGGTTGTTCGACGAATACGAAGTCGCCGCTGCAACCCACGAGCTGAATGCACCCGCTTCGTTGATGCCTTCCTGCAGGAGCTGGCCGTTGGCCGATTCCTTGTAGTACATCACCTGATCCTTGTCGACCGGCACGTACTTCTGCCCTTCCGGCGCATAGATACCGATCTGGCGGAACAGGCCTTCCATCCCGAAGGTTCGCGATTCATCGGCCAGGATGGGCACCAGGCGCGGGCCCAGTTCCTTGTCGCGCAGCAACTGGTTGAAGAAGCGCACGAACACCTGGGTGGTCGAGACTTCGCGGCCTTCGACCGTCGGTTCCAGCATGGACTTGAAGGTTTCCAGGCCAGGTACCTTGAGCTGCTCGTCAGCGTGGGTACGGCGCTTGGGCAGGTAGCCGCCCAATTCCTTGCGACGCTCGTGCAGGTACTGCATCTCGGGCGTATCGTCGGCCGGCTTGATATACGGCAGCGATTCGATCTGTTCGTCAGCGACTGGAATATTGAAGCGATCACGGAAATGACGGATCGAATCCAGATCCAGCTTCTTTTGCTGGTGCGCGGGATTCTTGGCTTCGCCGGCATGGCCCATGCCATAGCCCTTGATGGTCTTGGCCAGGATCACGGTCGGTTGGCCTTCGTGCTTGGTGGCAGCATCGAAGGCGGCAAACACCTTGTGCGGATCGTGGCCGCCGCGGTTCAGACGCCAGATGTCATCATCGGTCATGCGGGCGACCATCTCCAGCAGCTTGGGATGCTTGCCGAAGAAATGCTCGCGCACGTACTTGCCATCATTGGCCTTGCAGGCCTGGTATTCGCCGTCGACGGTTTCTTCCATCACCCGGCGCAGGATGCCTTCCTTGTCACTGGCCAGGAGCGGATCCCAGTAGCCGCCCCAGATCAGCTTGAGCACGTTCCAGCCGGCACCACGGAAATCGCCTTCCAGTTCCTGGATGATCTTGGCATTGCCGCGCACCGGGCCGTCCAGGCGCTGCAGGTTGCAGTTGATGACGAAAATCAGGTTATCGAGTTTTTCGCGTGCGGCCAGACTGATCGCGCCCTTGGATTCGGGTTCGTCCATTTCGCCGTCGCCGCAGAAGACCCAGACCTTGCGCTTGCTGGTGTCGGCAATGCCGCGGGCATGCAGATACTTGAGGAAACGGGCCTGATAGATCGCCATCAAGGGGCCAAGGCCCATCGAGACAGTGGGGAACTGCCAGAATTCCGGCATCAGCTTGGGGTGCGGATAGGACGACAGGCCCTTGCCGCCGACTTCCTGGCGGAAATGATCGAGCTGGTCTTCGGTCAGGCGACCTTCCAGATAGGCGCGACCGTAGACACCCGGCGAAGAATGGCCCTGGAAATACACCAGGTCACCGCCATGATCTTCGCTTTCGGCATGCCAGAAATGATTCTGGCCGCAACCGATCATCGTCGCCAGCGAGGCGAACGAAGCGATGTGACCGCCCAGATCACCACCATCGGGCGGCGACTTGCGATTGGCCTTGACGACCATGGCCATGGCATTCCAGCGCACAAAGTGGCGAATGCGGGCTTCCAGTTCAAGGTTACCCGGGTGCTTGGGCTCGAGCGCGGCGGGAATGGTATTCAGGTAGGCCGTGTTCGGCGAAAACGGAATGTGGGCACCCGAACGGCGCGCCTTGTCGATCAGGCGTTCCAACAGGTAGTGTGCCCGCTCCGGGCCCTCCTGCTCCAGCACCGAGGTAAGGGCATCGAGCCATTCTTGCGTTTCGAGCGCGTCGGCGTCGTTGGCGGGGTCGTGCAGACCGGCATGATTCAGAGCGGACATCTATTGTCTCCTGTAAGGGGGTCCTATCCGATCCAGGGGATGCCCAGTCTTGTCGTAGCGACGCCCTGTTTTCGGCTATCGGATCGGATCAAGCATGGCTTACTGCTCCCGTGGAGTCAACGCATTCTAGGAAAGACCCCCGGACAGGGCAAGCAAAATTTCACTTTGCGGGATAGCATTTC